>JAZLKO010000028.1:0-35542 GCA_045597685.1 Prevotella sp. | reverse complement strand
TGGATTCAAGGCTTACTCTGGTATTGTTGCAAGTGGGGATGATGACGATGAACTGCGACTGACCCCAACACCTGACAACATCATCCCTAAGGGCAATGGCGTACTCGTTCATGGTGGTTCGGGCGAAGTGCTGCTGACCGTCAGCGATGAAGGTGCAAGTACAATCTCCGGCAACGTTCTGACTGGTAGTGACGAGAACACCACAGCTCAAGCCAACTGCTACATCTTGAGCTACGGACAGAATGGTCTCGGCTTCTACCGCTATGCAGAAGGAAAGTCTCTCTCTGCTCACAAGGCATACCTGACTTATCAGCATGGCGCTGGTGCACAAGCAAGGGCTCTCCGCATGGTGTTTGCCGACGACAATGAGGTGGACGGAATAGAAAACGTTAACGATAACGATGCGCTTCGCTACGATAACGATGACTCTTCGACAGGCTCAGGACAAGCTCTTGATGACGATGAAAAATGTAACATTGTATCAGTTACAAAAATGAGTGACTATACCAACGATAACGAAAACGATAACGATACGCTTCGCTACGATAACGATAACAAATAGGCAATATGAAGATTTTGATTAAGCGAACATACCTGAGAGAGGATTGCACGGTGGGATTCCTTCAAGTGATCCTCAGCGGAGAGTATAAAAGCGAATACTTGGATGCGTCCGTCCTTAAGCCTCACCCAAAGGGTGGGGCGTGGACGACGCTCTGCGACACCCTCGAACCTCATGCCATAGCGTGGGAGGATAAGCCCTTCATCGATCAACATCGAGGTAAGCGAATCTCAGGTAAGACCGCCATTCCCGAGGGCACGTACCGCATTGACATACGCGACAGCAAGACCTACAAGCGACAGATGCCATACCTCATTGACGTACCCGAGTTCAAGAGCATCGTATTGCGTACTGGCAAGACAGCGGAGCAGTCGAGGGGGGACATCCTTGTAGGTCGCATTACTCGAAGCGAACCTTTCCATCTTGAAGACTCCCGACCGATATTCAACCTTCTGTACAGTCTTATCGCTGAAGCTATCAACTACGGTGAACCTGTGACCATGGAAGTGCGGAGTCCGAAGGGGTGGTTTAGTTGTTTGGTGGTTTAGCTTGTCCTGAACTTAGTTTACCATGAGCCTGTCGAATGGAAGGGTTTGGTCGTTTGGTAGTCAGCGTCAGCGTTTAAAACCTGCAGCTTGAGCACATTTGAAAGTTGAATTGCTTATGACTCGCGTTAGTAGGCATAATGCTATTATCTCGGTGAATAGCGGGATGTCCTGGATGCCTGTGATGTCAATGATAAAAATGGCTATGCATGCTAAAGCTTCATACTGGAGCCATAGTTTTAATAGAGTGGGGGATGTATGTACTGATTTTCGGTTGAGAATCCCCAATCGAGTAATTATGTAGGCAGGAATGAATAGTAGTGCGAGTGGGCAGATTACGAGTATCTGCCAGTTCATGCAGATTGCTGGATGGTCGGAAAATAAAAGTAAAGTGAGTACGCATCCTGCTAATCCTTGTAGTAGCATCAGTAATATGTCGAACCATAGGAATGTTTTTCTCCTTTTGACTTCTATCATGAATATCATTATGCAGATAAGGGCAAAGATAGCGGCACATTGTAATGGTGTGAGCACAAATTCTTTCTTATAAGGTGCAACATGCTCCTTGCTACGACCTTCGGAGATGATGTTAGTGGAGAGAATTAAGGGTTGAGGGTTATCGTTATCGTTTACGTTCACAACGACCGCTCTATTCATATAGTCCATCATATTGAGGGGCAGGAATTGTTGTTCTTCTTCTGTCATCAGGTTGTCGGCGGGCTGTCCTAAGGCAAGGTCGTTGCCTATCTGAGCCCAAGGATGGTTTGCGGAATACTGATGCAAGGTTTCCCTCCAGCTACACTTTTCATGGGGAGAACTGGTAAATTGTATCTGGCACGTGTCAGAGTTGATTGCTGCAAAGATGATGTTGCGGGCTCGGGTGGTGCAGTTGTCGTAGAAATAATTATAGCGGTAGGTGGCATTTTCGGGACGCCAATTTTCGAAAAGCAGAAATCGCAGCAGTTCTTTCTGCTCATCGGTCATATTGAGCACTTGCTCTACAACTCTTCTACCTTGTTGACGATACTCGTGCAGAAAATCCTGGAATCTATACACACCGAGTTCATAGTCGGTTTTTCCCAATGCAAAATTCCAGACAAAAAGTTTCTGTTTGAAATTAAACACACCATAATTGAAAGCCAAGTCTTCACTGCGAGTTTTGTTTTGGTAGCGTATGGCGGTATGTCCGTAGAGGCTATACACATTATTGCCTGGATAGCAGGTGAGCAACGAAAATTCTATGTTGTCGTGAGCAGAGAGGCTGACTGGAACGGAGACGAAAACGAAGACGAAAATGAAAACGAAAAATAGTATTTTTTTCATGCTGCAAAAGTAAGAAAAAACTTCGTTTTTTAATTGATAATTGACAATTAACAATTGATAATTAATATTTTTTAATAAAAAATCTTAAAAACTCTAACCTCTAACCTCTAACCTCTAACCTTTTTATTACCTTTGTGGCATGAAACAGTTAGTATTTTTATTTGCGCTGATATTTTCAGCAAGTGTTAGTGCTCAGACAGCACGCGAAGATATTAAGGCAGACATTAACAAGTCTGGTAGTAATCATTGTATTTATCTTGGTCCGCAGAAGAAACTTTCTCCTGCACCAAAAGGAAAGACTCCGTTCTACATTACCCATTATGGCCGTCATGGTTCGCGCTATCTGTGCGGTAAGAATGAATATTCTTCTGTTGAGAATGTGTTGCTGAAAGCCGACAAATACGGTAAACTTACAGCCGAAGGCAAAGAGGTTCTGCGTCAAGTGGTGTTTGTTAGCAATGAAGCTCGTAATCGTGCTGGTGAACTTACAGACTTAGGTGCAGCACAGCACAAGGAAATTGCAAAGCGTATGTATGAGCGTTTCCCAGAAGTGTTTGCCGATTCAGCATGCATTGACGCTAAGAGTACAGTAGTAATCCGCTGTATTCTCTCTATGGAAAATGCCCTGCACCAGTTTCTTGTGATGAATCCGAAACTCAAAATCCGGCATGATGCAAGTGAACACGATATGTACTACATGAACTTTGGTAATGACTGGATTGAGAAATATCGCATGACAAGGGCAACACGCGAACAATTTGCGAAATGGACTAAAGAGCACTGTTCACCCGACAGGCTTATGAAGGTGCTGTTTAATGATAAGGATTATGTTCGTGATAGTCTCAGGGCACAATCATTTTATTTCGACCTTTTCAAGGTGGCATCAATTGTACAGGGTTGTGAAAGCCGTCATCAGGTTGACTTAATGTCAATATTCACGGAAGATGAGGTGTATTACAATTGGGAACGCAATAATATTTCATGGTTCATGAGTCATACAGGCAATGCTCAAAACCTCGGATTGCCACCTTATATCCAGCGCAACCTGCTGAGAAATATTATCCATCAAGCCGATAGTTGCATGAAGATTGAAAAACCAGGTGCAACTCTTCGCTACGGACACGAGACAATGGTGCTGCCATTGACTTCGCTGCTCGAACTCAACAACAACTGCCTGCCAATTAGCGATGTGACAAAGGTTACTGAAAACTGGCAAAACTATAAGGTGTTCCCAATGGGAGCCAACGTGCAGTTTATCTTCTACCGTAAGGACATCAACGATAAGGATGTACTTGTAAAGGTGTTGCTCAACGAAGACGAAGCAACAATGCCAATAGCTACCGATTGTGCTCCATATTATCATTGGAAAGATGTAAAGGCATATTACATCAATAAACTTGATACATTCGAGAAAAATATGCCTAAGCTTAAAGAGGAAGCAAGTAAAATAGACTGGGGGCGTTTCTGGTGAATCTGAATTTTTTCATAGCAAAAAGAATTTACAACGATGATGGCGAGAAGCACAAGGCGTCGCTTCCCGCCATTAAAGTGGCTTCTGTGGGAGTAGCCATCGGGTTGGCTGTAATGATTCTTACAGTCTGTATAGTTCTTGGATTCAAGCATACCATACAGAGAAAAATTTCCATGTTTGCCGGCGACGTGCTGGTGGAAAATTTCCAGAGCTTTCAGACGGGACTGAATTATCCGCTCAGCCTTTCCGACACACTGGTGAAAGCCATTCATTCCGTGCCGCACGTCGAGAGTATAGAGCCTTACGCATCGGTAAAGGGAATACTCAAGACAGATGAAGATTTCAAGGGCATGGAATTCCGTAGCACCGACAAACCTATGAAAGCTAACTCAATCATTATTTCGCAGACTGTGGCAGATGAAATGAATCTGAAGGTCGGCGACCGAGTGTTTGCCTATTTTATAAATCAGAGTCTGCGCACACGACGTTTTACGGTTGATAGTATCTATGCGACCAATATGTCCTTGTACGACAAGTCGCTATGCTTCGCAAACATTCAAACTGTGCGTAAACTCAACCAATGGGACAGCACTCAGGTGTCGGGTATTCACATCATGGTTGACAATCGGAAATATATTGAAAAAGTTGCTTCTGAGGTGCATTCAAAAATAATGAATAGAGATGAAGTTCAGTATGCAACGCGCACCGTTCAGGAGATGTATCCAGGATTGTTTGCTTGGCTCGAACTCTTAGACATCAATGTGTGGATAATACTTGCCCTTATGATTTGTGTGGCAGGTTTTACCATGATTTCAGGCTTACTGATTATCATTCTTGAGCGGACACAAATGATTGGATTGCTCAAAGCATTGGGCTCACGCAACAAAAGCGTGCGTCATACATTTCTATGGTTTGCCGTTTTTATTATCGGCAAGGGCATGCTTTGGGGTAATGTTATTGGCTTTGGAATAGCACTCTTGCAGAAATATACAGGAATAGTAAAACTCGATGCCGCAAGTTACTATGTAGATACTGTGCCGATTGAGATTAACGCGCCATTGCTCGTGGTTCTCAATATTGCAACATTAGTGATAAGCGTGCTGGTGCTAATAGTGCCAAGTCATCTTATCAGTCATGTGTCTCCATCCCAATCCATGCGATATGAATAGGAGATTGGGAGGTTATTCCAACATGCTGTTGTCTTTGGCAATGGTTATATTTTTGTCTTTGGTGAGTAGCACAGAGAAAAGAACATACTCATCAGTTTGTGGGTAAGCTACACTGGCAACGAATTTCATGCATCCATTTTCATCAGTCTTGTCGAATACCAGTCCCTCCATAATGCCTTTAGCCACAAAAGACTCGGGCATGTATTGCTCAAATGAAGTTTTTTGGAATGTGCGGGAAAAGAATGTGGAACCATCGTCACACTTTATTTCAAGTTCTATCTTATTGTCGTAGAATTTCTGTCCGTTTTCGTTTTTAACGACAGGCAAATCTCTGTCAGCATATTTTTTTATGTGATAGCTATAACTATGACCATGCCATTCTATTATGTCATTGGTGGTGTAGCCCTCTGATGAAATAATGTCAACTTTTTTCTCAGTCTGAGGCTCATCTTTTACGATAATGTATTTTGGTTGCTGCTCTTTTTGCTGACAGCCGATAAGCATACAAGATGCTAAAAACAAAACAATATTTTTCATAAAATCTAAATTTTTGCAAAAGTAAGAAAAAGGTTGATGGTTGATGGTTTTTGATTTTTTTATTAAAAAACTATAAAAACTCTAACCTCTAACCTCTAAGCTCTAACCTTTTTCTTATCTTTGCAGTGATTATAGGTTTGATATTGGCATAATGAAGAAATTATTATCACTTCCCCCCAATCTTGTAGAACATTTTCATGAGATTACAGGTTATAGCAAGGGAGAATGGTTTTGCACTAATGACCCAATAAATCACAAATTGGGTTCAGGTGGCGGTACTTCGTGGTTGCTGCATGAGGCATGGCAGGCTGAAGGTGATGACAGACAGGACTTGACCTGTTGGTTGTCAGCTGAAAAGAGAATAATCATGCATGCTGGTGGACAAAGCCGCAGGCTTCCATCGTATGCTCCTTCAGGGAAGGTGCTGATACCAATCCCTGTATTTCGTTGGGCACGTGGACAGAAACTCTCACAGAATCTGTTGTCGCTACAGATGAAATTGTATGAGAAAATGCTGGAAAAAACTCCAAAGAATGTCCACACAATGATAGTGAATGGCGATGTGTATGTCCGCAACACCCGACCAATCCAGATGATTCCTGAAGCGGATGTGGTTTGCTACGGGCTATGGTTAGACAGCGATATTGCAAAGGATCATGGCGTGTTTATCTCAAAACGCAATACTCCACATGTGCTTGACAGGATGGTGCAAAAGCCGACGGTAGATGAACTTGCCGTAATATCAAAGGAGCATTTCTTCCTGACCGATATAGGAATCTGGTTCCTGAGCGATAAGGCAGTGGAAGTGCTCTACAAGAAGAGTGTTGACAACGAAGGAAGGTTCAAGGAGTATGACTTATATTCTGAATTCGGATGTTCGCTTGGAGAAAATCCCGTTATAGAGGATGCCGACCTGGCAGAACTGAAAGTTGTGGTTATGCCGCTTGAAGGTGGTGAATTCTATCATTATGGTAGTTCACCAGAAATCATTTCTTCGACACTTGCCATACAGAATCTTGTGAACGACCAGCGTGCCATCATGCACCGTAAGATAAAAGCCCAACCATCTGTTTTTACGCAAAATACAATCTGCAGAATTCCTCTGTCAAAGGACAATCCGGAAATATGGATTGAAAACAGCTATGTGGGAGAGCATTGGAAGATAGCAAAGAAACATATTATAACCAGTGTGCCTGAAAACAACTGGCAAATAGATTTGCAGGAAGGCGATTGCATAGACATTATTCCTGTTGGCGAAAAAGAATATTGTGCACGTGTTTATGGATTCTACGACAAATTTGCTGGAGATGCACAAAAGGAAAAACGTTTTCCAGTTACTTCTGACATTGATGAGTTAGGAGAATATGTAAAGTTGCAGCTTGAGGCAAGGCATAATGTGAATCCAGAGAGTCTGGAGAGGGTGGTGACTCCGCTCATGCTTTCGGCAGAAGAAATTTCAAATGTTGCTAATTTGATACGTATAGAAGAGCAACGCAAAGCATTTCGTGCAAAAAATCTGTCGGCAATTGCAGAAAACTATGAAAACAGTGTGTTCTATCAGCTCGACCTGAACGATGCTGCTCATCAGTTTGCTGCAAATAATATACCTATGCCGCCAGAGATAAAGAAAGATGCTCCGCTGATGACGAAAATCCGCGATTGCATGTTCCGTTCCGAATTTTTGCGTTTGCAAGATAAGGAAACCATAGGAACTGCAGCAGAAAAGTATTACAATGATGCTTTTACCATGCTTGGTAAAGGGGTGGTGTCAACAGTATTGACCGACAAGCAGAGTCCGCAAATGTCGGTTTATCCCGACCAGATTGTCTGGGGACGCAGTCCTGTTCGTGTGGATATTGCAGGAGGTTGGACCGATACACCACCTTATTGCTTGAATGAAGGTGGCAATGTGGTGAATTTTGCAATGGAACTCAATGGTCAGCCGCCATTGCATTGCTATGTGAAAATGAGCAAAGAACCCCATATCGTATTGCGAAGCATTGACTTGGGGGCAATAGAGATAATAAAGACCTACGAAGAATTGGCAGACTTCAATCATGTAGGCTCACCATTCTCAATACCGAAGGCAGCACTTGTGCTTGCTGGTTTCCAGCCTGGTTTCTCGAATGAATCCTATCCAAGTTTAGAAGCTCAGCTTAAAGCTTTTGGCTGTGGAGTGGAGGTTTCCACTCTTGCAGCAATCCCTGCTGGCAGCGGTTTGGGAACAAGCAGTGTGCTGGCCTCAACGGTATTAGGTGCAATCGGTGATTTCTGTGGACTGGCTTGGGATAAGAACGAAATAGGAAAACGCACATTAGTGCTCGAACAACTTTTAACAACTGGTGGAGGCTGGCAAGACCAGTTTGGCGGCATTATGCAAGGAGTGAAACTCTTGCGAACTACGTCGGGACTGGAACAGAATCCTGCCATACGTTGGCTACCTGATAATATCTGGACAGATCCAGAATATAAGCCATGCCATTTACTTTACTACACAGGCATCACTCGCACAGCGAAGAAGTTGCTTGCTGAAATAGTAAGAAAAATGTTTCTCAACGACAGCAGCGAACTTGCTCTGTTGGCTGATATGAAGCAACATGCAATAGACATGTATGAAGCCATTCAGCATTGCAACTTTGAGGAAATGGGAAAACTTGTGAGAAAAACCTGGCAGCAGAACCAGCTCATTGATGCTGGTACGAATCCTCCTGAAGTACAGCGCATAGCCAGTCTGATAGACGACTATTGCTACGGATACAAACTTGGAGGTGCAGGTGGAGGTGGCTATATGTATATCGTTGCCAAAGATGCAGATGCCGCGATGCGTATAAAACAGACTCTCAATGCCAATCGCCAAAATGCCAATGAACGATTTGTGGAAATGAATATCAGTAAGACAGGTTTGCAAGTAAGTAGAAGCTAATTTGATGTTTGATGACCTAAGCAACCAGACAATAATGTTATTCAAGACCGATATAGCCATACCTGAGTCAACCTGGAAGATTGAACCGCAGACACGCATGCTCTTTCTTGGCAGTTGCTTTGCCGACAACATTGGAAAAATGTTTATCGACAATGCTTTTCAGGTGCTCGTGAATCCACGTGGCACACTCTATAATCCTGCCAGCATCAGTACGGTCGTAACCGAAACCCACTGTCAGAATTTTATGAAAAAGGCATCGTCTCTGCTTGTTTTCATTACATTAGGCACAAACCATGTTTATCGGCTGAAATCCAGTAGTGAGATAGTGATAAACTGTCAAAAACGACCAGCCTCCTTATTTCAGGAAGAGAAACTCACAATTGATGAGTGTGCGGAATATTTGCAAAAGACGGTTGATGCTGTCTGTGAGATAAAACCTGGGGCTAAGATGATTATCACCATTTCGCCTATCCGCTATGTAAAATATGGCTTTCATGAGAGTCAGTTGTCGAAATCTATACTCTTACTGGCAGCCGATAAGGTGATAAGTCGCAATGCCAATTGTACTTATTTTCCTGCATATGAGATACTTGTTGATGAACTGCGCGACTATCGTTTTTACAATCCCGACATGCTTCATCCTTCGGCGCAGGCTGTGGAGTATATCTGGGAACGACTGGCGGACACATATTTTTCTTTTGAGGCAAAAGCCTTTGTCAACCAGTGGAGACCAATCAATGAAGCCCTGCACCACAAGCCTTTCAATCCCGATTCAGCAGAATATAAATCATTCCTCGCTGATACACTAAACCGCAAGAAAAAATTTTTTGAAAAATGGGAAATAGACGATAACGAAGCGCTTCGCTACGATAACGATAACCCACAACCCACAACCGACAACCATTCATAATGTATAACATAATAAAAATAGCAACTCTGATTGGAGCAAAGAGAGTTGGCACGACAAATGCCAACATCAGTCAGATACTCACCGATAGTCGTTCATTAGTCTTTCCTTGCGAGACGCTCTTTTTCGCAATGAAGACAGAACTCAACGATGGACATAAGTTTATTTCGGATTTGTATCAGCGTGGAGTGAGAAACTTTGTCGTGGAAATACTCCCCGAAAATCATTCACTCTGCAGCGATGCAAATTTCCTTATAGTCAAGGATTCAAAAAAAGCCTTGCAGCGCCTTGCTGAACGACATCGCGACGAATTCAATATTCCTATCATCGGAATAACTGGAAGCAATGGCAAGACTATGGTCAAGGAATGGCTATATCAGTTGTTATCACCATCAATAAACGTAACCCGTTCACCACGTTCCTACAATTCACAAATAGGAGTGCCTCTGTCAGTATGGCTACTCAACAGCAATACCCAGATAGGAATATTCGAGGCTGGCATCAGTATGCCAGACGAAATGTCACCTCTTCACAATATTATCCAACCAACAATAGGAGTACTGACTAACATTGGTATGGCGCATCAGGAGAATTTTGCCTCATCTGCTGATAAATGCAATGAGAAACTGAAACTCTTCAAGGATGCCAAAATGGTAATCTATAATGGAGATGATGCGCTAATCAGCAAATGTGTGAAATCCAATAGTTTCAACTCTACCTTGGGCTGGAGCAAAAACAATCCTCAACAGATTTTTTACATTAAAGCAGTTGAGACGTGTGGTGACTGTACTGAAATCACATATACTTATAAGGGTAGGGAAAGTAGTTACTCCATTCCATTTATCGACGAAGCATCAGTCAATTGTTCCATAGCCTGCTGTGCTGTTTGTCTGTATCTGAAACTGCCGTCAGAGGTTATTGCCGAGCGGATGGCACATCTTGAACCTGTTGGAATGCGTATGGAAGTCAAAGAAGGCCGCAACGGTTGCACTCTGATAAACGACTCTTATAACTCCGACATCAACTCACTTGATATAGCCCTTGACTTCATGACTCGTCGCCAAGAGCAGTATTCGCGCAAACGCACTATCATTCTCAGCGACATCTATCAGAGTGGAGAAGTTCCAGCAGCACTTTATGAGAAAGTGAATCTTTTTGTAGAAGAGCGTGGTATAGAAAAGTTTATCGGTATCGGCAAGGAAGTGTATGCGAATGCCGACAAGATAAGAATCAATGAAAAACATTTCTTCCACAATGTTGATGATTTTCTTGCCAGCAAGGCTTTTGCCACATTGCATGATGAAGTAGTACTCATAAAAGGCGCACGCCAATTCGGTTTTGAACGTATCACCGAGCAACTTGTTGAGAAAGTTCACGAGACCATTCTTGAAGTCAATCTGAAAGCGTTGGTAGCCAACCTCAACCATTTCCGCAGCTATATGAAACCAGAAACAAAGCTCGTCTGCATGATAAAGGCTGAAGCATACGGAGCAGGAGCTGTGGAAGTGGCAAAAACTTTGCAAGACCATAATGTGGATTATCTTGCCGTTGCCGTTGCCGACGAAGGAGCAGAACTGCGTCGTAATGGCATAAAGGCAAGCATAATGGTCATGAATCCAGAAATGACATCTTTCAAGACGCTATTCGACAATCAGCTCGAACCTGAAGTATATAATTTCCGTCTGCTCGATTCACTTATCAAGGCAGCACGAAAGGAAGGACTGAACAACTACCCAATCCATATCAAACTCAATACTGGCATGAACCGCCTTGGTTTCGACCCCGATACTGATATGGATTTGCTTATCAGTAAATTAAAAAATCAAACAGCCTTGCTTCCATGCTCAGTGTTCTCGCATTTCGTAGGCAGCGACAATGATTCGTTCGATGCCTTCTCTACCCATCAGTTTGAAATGTTTGAAAAAGGCAGCAGCCAGTTACAGGCTGCTTTTGAGCATAAGATACTGCGCCACATCAACAACTCAGCAGGTATTGAGCATTTCCCTGAGCGACAAATGGAAATGTGCCGATTGGGTATTGGACTGTATGGCGTTGACCCTCGCGACAATCATATAATCAATAATGTGTCAACACTCAAGACAACCATCCTTCAGATTCGCAAAGTGGAAAAAGATGCAACCGTTGGATATAGTCGTAATGGCAAACTCGAAAAAGATTCTGTAATAGCAGCAATTCCTATTGGATATGCCGACGGACTCAATCGTCATCTTGGCAATCGCAACGGATATTGCCTCGTAAATGGTCAGAAGGCAGAATATGTAGGTAATATCTGTATGGATGTGGCAATGATCGACGTGACAGGTATCGACTGCAAGGAAGGCGATATGGTGGAAATATTCGGAGACAATCTGCCAGTGACACTGCTTTCATCCAAGCTCAACACCATCCCTTACGAAATCCTGACAAGCGTCAGCACAAGAGTAAAGAGAGTATATTATCAAGAATAACAAGAAAAAACTGTTTTTTAATTGACAATTATGATTTAAAAAACAAAATATTTTATCTAACTAAAATTAATACAACATGAGTAATTCAACATTACAAACAACAAAGATGACCAACTATCGTTGGGTCATTTGCGCAATGTTATTTTTTGCGACAACAGTCAATTACATGGACCGTCAGGTTCTCTCACTAACTTGGAAAGACTTTATTGCTCCAGAGTTTCATTGGACAGACAGTGATTATGGTACAATCACAGGAGCATTCTCTCTCTTCTATGCTATATTCTGCCTGTTTGCAGGTAAGTTCATCGACTGGATGGGCACAAAGAAGGGCTATCTCATCGCTATCTTCGTATGGAGCACTGGTGCTTGTCTCCACGCAGCATGTGGATGGGTCACTATGAACATTGAAGGTATTGGTTCTATTGCAGCACTACGCGCTGTTGAGGCTGGTTCGCAGACTGCACTTGCCATTGCATCTGTCAGTGTTTGGCTCTTCCTCTCTTGCCGTATGATTCTTGCTCTCGGTGAAGCTGGAAACTTCCCTGCTGCCATTAAGGTAACAGCCGAATATTTCCCAAAGAAAGACCGCGCTTTTGCTACATCAATCTTTAATGCAGGTGCATCAGTAGGAGCATTGCTCGCACCAGCAACAATACCTCTCCTTGCACGTGCTTGTGGCTGGGAAATGTCATTTATCATCATTGGTGCGTTAGGCTATATCTGGATGTTCCTCTGGGTATTCCTTTACGACAAACCTCACAAGCAGAAGAATTCCCGTGTGAATGAAGCCGAACTCACATATATCAATCAGGACGCAGAAACTGACGGCGACCCTAAGGATGTTCATGATGAAGGACCTGCTATCAATTTTTTCAAATGCTTTACTTTCAAGCAGACCTGGGCGTTCATCGTTGGCAAGTTCATGACCGATGGCGTGTGGTGGTTCTTCCTCTTCTGGGCACCAGCATATTTCTCTGACCAGTATGGTTACACTTCAGACTCAACAATGGGTATTCTGCTCATCTTCACTCTCTATGCCATCGTTACAGTAATTTCAATCGGTGGTGGCTATCTCCCAACATATTTTGTTAACAAAAAAGGCATGAATCCATACGCCGGTCGTATGCGTGCTATGCTCATTTTTGCTTGCTTCCCAATCGTAGCACTCATCGCTCAGCCAATGGGTATTTATTCAGCATGGTGGCCAGCAATCATCATTGGTTTCGTAGGTGCAGGTCATCAGGCATGGTCGGCAAACCTGTTCTCAACTATCGGTGACATGTTCCCTAAATCAACAATTGCAACCATCACAGGTATCGGAGCAATGGCTGGCGGTATAGGTTCGCTGCTTATCAACAAGGGTGCAGGTGTGCTTTTCACATATTCCGAGAATCAGGGCGAAGCATTCCAGTTCATGGGCTTCGACGGTAAGCCTGCCGGCTATATGATAATCTTCTGCATCTGTGCAGTTGCTTATCTCATTGGCTGGTCAATAATGAAAGCTCTTGTACCAAAGTACAAACCAATCGTAGTTGAAGATTAAATCCCATAGAAACGTTTTTGGTTATAGGTTGTAGGTTTGTACAACCCACGACCTATAACCATTCTTCATCATCGTATGAAAGTAATGAAATTTGGAGGCACCTCGGTGGGTACTCCTGAAAGAATGAAAAATGTTGCTTCGCTGATAACTAAGTCGGGCAACCCTGTATTCGTGGTATTGTCAGCAATGTCAGGAACAACAAATTCTCTTGTAGAAATAGCCAATTACTACTATAAGAAGAATTATCATGGTGCATGTGAAATCATCAGCCAATTAGAAAGCAAGTATTGCTCACACGTTGAAAAATTATATTCAACTGCTGAATATAAAAAACAGATAACCACTTTCCTGACTGAAGAATTTGACCTATTGCGCTCATTCAACCCATCAACTTTTTCATTGACCGATGAAAAAGTGATATTGGCGCAAGGCGAAATAATAAGCACCAACATGTTCGTTGCCTATCTGCACGAACAAGGCATAAGTTCCGTCTTGCTTCCAGCACTGGACTTTATGCGCATCGATAGTAATGGTGAACCCGAAATGTCGTTTATCAAAAACCACCTTAGAAATCTTATGGAAGATTGCAAAGGTTGCCAGATTTACATCACCCAGGGTTTTATATGCCGCAATGCTAATGATGAAACCGACAATCTCCACAGAGGCGGTTCCGACTATACGGCATCCATTATCGGTGCAACACTAAAGAGCGAGGAGATACAGATATGGACCGACATAGATGGCATGCACAACAACGATCCGCGTGTGGTTGAAAACACTCAGGCAGTGCATCAGCTCAACTTTGAAGAAGCTGCCGAGTTGGCTTATTTCGGAGCAAAGATACTCCATCCAACAAGCATTCTGCCTGCAAAGTCCGCTGGAGTTCCTGTCCGCTTGCTCAATACCATGGAACCAGATGCTATAGGCACAACAATCGACAATACCCTTATCCGTGGCAAAATAAAGGCTGTTGCTGCAAAAGACAATATTACTGCCATCAAAATCAAATCCTCACGAATGCTGCTTGCTGCTGGTTTCCTGTGCAAAGTATTCGAGATTTTCCGCGACTACAACACACCTATCGACATGATTACCACAAGTGAGGTGGGTGTGTCAATGAGTATCGACGACACCACCCATCTGCCGCAGATTGTTGATGAACTGAAAAAACTCGGTTCGGTAACAGTAGATAGCAATATGTGCATAATATGCGTAGTGGGCGATTTGGAATGGAAAAATCTGGGCTTCGAAACTCTTGTCACAGAGGCAATGAAGGACATCCCAGTCCGAATGATCTCCTACGGAGGCAGCAACTACAACATATCCTATCTGATTAGTGAATCCGACAAAAAACGAGCCCTCCAAAGCCTCAGCAAAACTTTGTTTTAACATTCCAAACTCCTCATGCTTCCACTTCTTCAACATCCAACACCATTCTATTTTTACGACAAGGCTCTTCTTGTGAGCACCCTTGCCGCAATCAATACAGAAATCTCCCAATATCCAAATTTCATAGTCCATTATGCCATAAAAGCCAATGCCAACCCCGAAATATTGAAAATCATTTCCGCTTCAGGCTTGGGGGCTGATTGTGTCAGTGGGGGAGAGATACTGAAGTCAATTGCTGCAGGATTTGACTCTTCAAGGATAGTCTATGCTGGCGTGGGAAAAACCGACTGGGAAATAAATCAGGCTTTAGACAGCAACATCTATTGCTTCAATGTGGAAAGCATTCCCGAACTGGAAGTAATCAATGAACTGGCAGCAGCAAAAAACAAAATAGCCCGCGTGGCATTTCGCATCAATCCTGATGTAACTGCCCACACTCACATACATATCACAACAGGAATGGCAGAAAACAAATTCGGTATCGACATTGCCGACACCGAAAAAGTGATTCTCAAAGCTGCGGAAATGAAGCATGTTGAGTTCATAGGCCTGCATTTCCATATCGGTTCACAGATTCTGCTTATGGACGATTACCTTGCATTGTGCCAGCGCATCAACCAGTTGCAGGACAGGCTCGAAAAACAAGGTATCACCGTTAGCGATATTAATGTCGGTGGTGGACTTGGCATCGACTATGAAAACCCTGACGACAATCCAATTCCGAATTTCAGTGACTATTTTGCCGTATATGCCAACAATCTGAAGTTGCGCAAGAACCAGACCGTCCATTTCGAGTTAGGACGTGCAGTAGTGGGACAGTGCTGCAGTCTTATTTCCAAAGTCACATTTGTCAAGGAAGGTCATCATAAGAAATTTGTTATTCTTGATGCAGGCATGACCGACCTCATCCGCCCAGCACTCTATCAAGCAAGACATGTTATCCAAAACCTTTCGTCTGATGAGCCGTGTGAACAATATGATGTAGTAGGACCAATCTGCGAGTCGAGCGATGTCTTTGCAAAAGATGTTTGGCTCAACAAGACACATCGTGGTGACATCATAGCCATACGCTCAGCGGGAGCATACGGTGAAAGCATGGCAAGCACCTACAACAGCCGCAAACTACCAGAAAGTTTTGTCTCTAAATTCCTGAATCATGACTCTGACTCTGACTCTGAACCATTGTCAATTATTAATTATTAATTATCAATTATCAATTAATACCTTGGCATTTGAGCCCCCTAACTCCACAATTTACATATTGTCATATTCTGGTTGAACAAATATTTATACTGCACGTCCTTGCACAATCCCTTGACTATAAGAATCCCATATCCTGTGGCATCGCTGTATTCAATAGGATTGAACGGACGACCATCGTCATGGATTGAAATGTAATCTTTAGTGGCTTTTATGTCGGCATAGTGTGCATGACCATGCTGGATGATATTTTTTAGCAATTCCTCGGCACACAACACACCGTGATTGACAACTTTTTCCGATGCTCCATTGTTGCGCAAAAATTCTGTGAGTTCGTTGCGCAACTCAGCAAGTTGATGGTTGAGGGTTTTCGTTTTCGTTAGAGGCATTGATACATCAAAGACAGCATTTGCAGAATCTTTTGGTATCAGAAGTAGCGGATAGAGTTGAGGGTTCTTCCTGCGGACACAAATCGTTGCAATCAGCAAGACTATGGCTGTTACCATCTGTCCGACAAAGAATCCGAACCAGTTGCCTTTCATTACCCAGTAACAAATCATTGGTAATAGCGTCTGTCCGATAGACAGAAAGAAAGCAATGTTTTTATGTCCATAGAACTGATAGATTGGCATCAGATTATAGAGCATAGCCTGCATCATGATATGAAGTGAGAATGCCGGCAATGCAAATTTTATCACAGCCATTGCTTCTGGTGAGGTTGCACCAAGTGCTGTTGCTATTTCGCTTGGGAAAAATACGATTGCAAGCACATAGACTATGAGGCAAATCACCATAAACCTATATGCACGTTTCATGAGCAGGAGAATGCCTTGTGAATCGTTCATGCCTCTCAGTATCGCTCCAATAGGCTGTATGGTGCGCAATGTGCCTGTAAGTATTATCATTGAGAAAGAGAACAACTGCATACATACTGCTAAGGCGATTAGTCCGTTGACACTATGATACATTGCCGTGATATTATTGTTGCAAACATACTGCACAGACAGGAGAACGGTGCTGAAAAACAGCGGCAGACCTATCACAAGCATACTTTTTGCTGTTGCGGAATCAAGCGAGAAGCGTACAGGTCGCAATGTGTTAGGTTTCTTGAAATGCGGCAATAGCAACAGGCAGCAAACAATATACATTATCAATGTAGAGTATGCCGCACCAGAGATGCCCATGTTAAGATATTTCATGAATACCACATCCAGAATCACATGCACAATGTTTCCTATCACTATTGCTCGTGTTACCAATCGTGGAGAACCATCGGTGGTAACATACTGATTCAGAGTATTCATAAACACCAATGGCAGGAGCGAAAACATTGTGATGCGCATAAACTCATTAAATAGAGGTTTCAGCGTTTCGGACTTGCACAGTAATTCGGAAATTGGTGTGAAAAACACTAAGCCTATCAGCGGCAACAACAATCCGAATATTGTAGCCGCAACGAGTCCGATGGAAAAAAGTTCGTTAGCCCTGCGCCTGTTGCCATTGCCTATTGCCATGCCAGTGAGCATAGTCCCACTCGAAGCATAGAGCACGGTTATTGCAAATGACGCCTGGATAATAGGTTTAGTCAGATTAACAGCAGCCAGTCCGTTGGCTCCGATAAAATGTCCCACCAATGCAGCGTCAACAATGTTTGCTATCTGCGTTGCCGCCACCGTCAGCACACTGGCTGTGAGATAATTTTTAAAGGCTTTGCCTATGAGATAAGAATTTCTTTTTTGCATAATCACTGTATGATGTAATGAAGCATTTTTCCACCGCGTTCATTATGAATTGGGGCACCATCCACAACTGTAACCTTTATGTTGTCGCCACAATACCCATGAAAAACAGGACGTACTTTTTCAAGAAGAACCTCTGCCACTTCGCTGTGCTTGTTTGCTGGCAGAGTGACAATCCTCAATTGGCATTCGGTTTCCGACACCTTTACGAATTGATAATTGACCAACTCTGTAGAAAGTGCAGTACATGCATCAAGAAGCAACGTATTGATTCTTTTACCATTGAAAGAGAAATCCACACCGCCTTTACGGCCTATGACTTCGATATAAGGACGGATATTGCCACATGAACATTGTTCGGTATGCCATATTATGTGGTCATCTACGTAATAGCGAATGATAGGCTGAGCAAAGTTTGACAAATCTGTAATAAGCATTCCTGCTGACTGCTCACCTTCTTTTACAGGTTTCATATTTTCGTCAACTGGTTCGAGAATTATCCAGTCTTCATTGACATGTAAATGTCCATACTTGCAAGACATGGCTATCTCTCCGCCTTCAGTACTGCAGAAATTATTAATAATGTGGCAGTCTTCACCAAATGCCTTACGCATCAGTTCCAAATGGCGAGGAGTCATAGTTTCCGCAGAACATGCTATTCCTATTGGATGAATATTCATGTGGCCCTCAAGCTGCATAGCTGCAAGATCGGCAACAACACTCGGATATCCACTTAACATATCTGGTTTGAATTCATCGATTTCTTTCGCCAACTTATCTATCGGGTCAAGGACACTGAAAGCACGATATTCAGCATCAGAAGCACCTGTAAGACGTTTATTACGCATGAATGAAGAGTATGCAGAAGCATTTGGGTCACAAAATACGACAACTGCGCGTTTTATATTTCCATTCATCCTTGGGTCAGAATTAAGTCCGGCCAAGAGTCTTTGCTTCATCATCTGCCCGTGTATCTCATTATGGTAAGAATCTCGAACCATAGGCATACGAATACCAGATGTACCGGATGTAGCCAAAGCCGTATATTTGCCTAGGAGTTTAGATTGTGGATTTTCATTGAATTGAGTTAAATACTCGAACACCTTGTCTTGAGTAACTTCTGGGTCAGTAGGCCATTTATTGTAGTCTGCCATTAAATCTTTTTTCGATGTTATCGGCAAGTCTTGCAAAGTAAATGTCTCCCCTAAGTCTTTATATAGTTCCTTGAAATATGGCGAGTTCTGTCGAGCGTAATTCACCAGTTTAGTCAAACGTTCCGACTGTAACCTTTTAATTTCAGCATCGCTGATGTTTTTGGCTTCTTGTACCAATTGTTTTGCCTCTTCAGTTGTCATTTTTGTATAATATTTATCGAAAATTTATCTCTGATAGTCTTCGTCGAAGAATCCAAGTCCCTGGATTGCCGAGATGAATTGCTCCATGTAGTCCCACGA
Organism: Prevotella sp.; assembly: GCA_045597685.1. Lineage (GTDB taxonomy): Bacteria > Bacteroidota > Bacteroidia > Bacteroidales > Bacteroidaceae > Prevotella. Next base: position 16,315 of record JAZLKO010000028.1, on the reverse strand, counting down.
TGTGAAATTCCATCGGAAACCGAGTCGCAGCAGGGCTTGAGTCGTGTATTCGTAGTTGTCGCCGTTAGACACCACATACTTGCCAGCCTCAGTCTGATATGCCATAAGGCTTTGAAGTATAGGAGCCTTCGCAGGGTCGCTGAACGCATTATTCAGTGCCTGCGTGTATTTGTCGTTCTCCACAAGGTCAATACTGACTCCTAATCGGTTCAGACAGACGATTATGTTGTCGAACAGCTGGCGCTGGGCATTGACAGGATGGAATACAGTGCAGTCCCTTGGTGTAGTTGCAAGAGTCACGACAGCCTTGGCGACCTCGTTGATAGGAGAGAACTCAATGCTTCGCTGTGCCATCTGATATGGCATGCAGCCTATTGTCTGGAATGCCTTGAGGCGACCCATGAACGAGTTGGTCGTGAAGTTTATCTGGAATTCACCATCGGTACTGCGCGCCGAGAGATTACCAAGACGCATAATCTTGCCATCGAGTCCTTTGCAGGCTATTGCTTCCAGAACATTGCGTTCAGCAATGAACTTCGCATGTGCATATTGATTGCCGAGTTTCTGACCCATGTACAGGCGGCTCTCGCTGATATTGTCTGGCTGACACAGCTGACTGCTCTCTTTTGTGCCCGCAATACTGTGAGTGGATGTCTGTATGAGTCTTGCACCTGTCTTCAGACAGAAGTCGATACAAGTCTGGCAGCCTCCGATGTTGATGTCCTCGATGTCTGTGCCGGCTGAGAAATGCTTCACGTTTGCCGCACAGTTGAAGACCGTCATCTGGCCAGCCGATAATGCAGTTGAAATTGCATCAAGACAGTCGGGCTTGGCGATGTCTCCGTCGATGACAAAGATCCTTGAACCGAATAATTCTTCGTATGTAGTGCCGAAATAATAGAACAACTGCGTACGGAAACGACTTTCTGCATTCTGCCGTCTGTTGCTACGTACAAGACAATAGATTGCAGGCACATCAGCGTTGTCTATCAGTTCCTTCACGACATGAATGCCGAGATAGCCAGTCGCTCCGGTCACTATACATATGCCGAGAGAGCGTAAAGGTTCTGTGTGGAGCGAACTGAGATTATTCTTCTTCAGCAGTTCGTTGATGGCACTGTAATCGTAATCCTGAACTTCAGGGTCGGTGCCATCGTTGACAATTTCTGCTTCACTGGAAGTGGCAGGGATACTCGAAACATTAGATGCATTAATCTCACTGGCAGTTCCTTGCAATGCCGCCAGTGCACGTGGAGTAGGGTTGTCGAATACTTGCTTATATACAATTTTGTATCCGTTTTGCATAGCTGCCATGACTACCCGTATCGCAATGAGAGATGTTCCGCCAATCTCAAAGAAGTTGTCTGTTACACCGACACGCTCACGAGCGAGGATATCGGCGAATGTGTCTGCAAAGAAACGTTCAGCGTCATTAGCTGGCTCAACATACTCGCGGTTGGCCATTGTCGGTTCCGGCAAGGCCTTCAGGTCGGTCTTGCCGTTAGGTGAGATTGGCATCTTGTCCATCTGTACGAAGATAGTTGGCACCATGTAGTGAGTGAGACTCTTGCCCATCTGCTCCTTGATGATGTCGGTGTCAACTTGTGCTGACTCTCCGGCACCATCAGACGGTACGAAATAAGCGACGAGATGGTCATGACCCTCTACGTTCTTAATCATCACAACACCTTCCTTGACCTGAGGCTGGCGGTTCAGCACAGTCTCGACTTCTCCAAGTTCGATACGCAAGCCATTGAGCTTAATCTGGTGATCTTTCCTGCCGAGAATGATTACATCGCCTTCATGGTTCCAGTATGCATAGTCACCGGACTTGTAGCATCGCTCGCCATTGAATTCTATGAATGCCTCGTCGGTCTTCTCTGGTAAGTCGTTGTAGCCTGCGGCAACCCCGAGGCCTCCGATAAGCAGTTCACCCGTCACTCCGACAGGCAATTCATTCAAGTCGTTATCAACAACATACTCCTTGACATTCAGCAACGGACGTCCGATGGTGATATGGTCTTCATGTGTCAGTTCCTTTCCATTGCAACTTACGCTAATCTCCGTAGGGCCATAGGTATTGAACAGACGTGCATCAGGAGCAAGTTCCTTAATCTGTGGAAGGAGGCTTGGAGGGTATTTCTCGCCTCCGAGAACGATGAACTTACACTTGGCAAATGCTTTCTGGAAGTCAGGCAGGTCGAGGAACATCTTCAGTCGCGATGGCGTGCCGCTGAAACCGTCCACCTCCGTTGCCGACATGAGATTGGCAAGAGCCTGCGGGTCGTTCACCTGTTCTTCGTCGGCAAAGACAAGTGTCATGCCGTTGAAGAGCGAAGAACCGATTTCCTTCAGCGACAGGTCGAAGCTGACTGTCGTGATGCACAGCATCGTCTTGCAGTTGTTTACCAGTGTGTGGAAATGACGATTCTCCGGATGGTCGGTAAGATAGTTGCAGATACCGATATGTTTCAGCATGACTCCCTTCGGACGACCGGTAGAGCCAGAAGTGTAGATGAGATATGCCAAACTTTGAGAGTTGAGAGTTGAGAATTGGGGGTTTATAGCTTGCCCCGAGCTTGTCGAAGGGTTTTCGTTATCGTCCAACAGTGCTTCCACGTCGAGTGCACGGTCACCATAATCGGTCATCTTGTCCTTTGTGGTGATTACGTATCGTGCGTGGCTGTCTTCGGTGATTAGGTTGATGCGCTCTGCAGGGTACTCGGGGTCGCAAGGGATGTATGCTGCCCCTGCCTTCATCACACCGAACATGGCGATGATGTGCCAGCTCTTGCGAGGGAGGAGTAGGCAGATGCGGTCGCCTGGCATCACACCTTTATTTATCAGCGCGTGCGCAAGCACGTTGGCTTTCTCGTTCAGCTGACGGTATGTAAGAGTCTCGTTGCATGCTATGAGCGCGGTCTTGTCTGGTGTCTGCTCTGCCCAGTATTCTATGCAGTTGTGGAAAAGCTGGAATCGGACGGCTGATGGGTCAAGGCATGTATGATGCAGAAAGGCAACTTCCGCTTCTTGCTCGCTGCTCATTATCGACACGCTCCTGACGGGTGCGTCAGGATTGCTGACAAAGTGTTCTACGACGGCACTCATGGATTTAGCTAGACTATCTGCAAGTTCCGATGTATAGAAAGCTTCGTCGTATCCAATCTTTATCACATGACCACCATCAGGAGTACTGTTTATGACAATCTTAATCTTGAACTTGGCAAGGTCGAGGTTGATGCCGCTCAACAATGCTTTTTCTCCACGGACTATGTTGTCTGTCAAGACTCCTACCTGATACTCGAATATAATCTCTGGCTTGAAGCCATAGTCTGCTGCAATCTGTGCGAACGGATATTGCTCGTGATTGATTGTGTCAGAGAAATTCCTGTCTGTATCCTGGATGAAGCCGCTTACGGTCTTGTCGTTTATCTCACTACTTAGTGCAAGTGTGTTAACAAACATGCCTGTGGTGTTGTAGGTACGCAGATTACTCCGGCCATTGGATATGGTGCCGAGATAGACCTGTCTGCTACCTGCAAAGCGGCTGACGGTATAGTAGGCTGCAGCAAGGAACACGCTCATTGGTGTCACGCCGAGCCTCCTGGCAAGATGTTCCACAGGAGTCATGTCTGTCGGACACATGCAATAGCCGATGGTATGGCTGGCCATATCATCCTTAGGTTTGTCGGGTGCAATCTCGCTGGCACCCTCATAGTTGGCAAGACGAGCATCGAAGAAGGACTTGGCAGCCATATATTCCTCGCCACCTTTTGCGGCTCTCTGGTCGGCAGCGAACTGGAGATAGGTGTAGTCTTCCCTGTCTACTTCCTCGCCATTTAGACGTGCAGAGATCTCCTTTGCAATCATGTCGATGGAACTCCCATCGGTCACCAGATGGTGGATGTCCATGAAAAGATGTAAGTTGTTTTCTGTCCTTACGATTTCGAAACGGAACAATGGACCTTGTGTGATATTGAAAGGACGGATGAAGTCGTGCTTGTAAGCATCGATACTTTCCTCCGGCATATCGCTGACAGGTATCTCGATAGGCATGTCATTGTCAAGAAACTGTCTTACTTCACCTTCCTCCGTACCGAATATCAGCCGGAAACTCTGATGGTTGTTCACTGTAGCCTTCACAGCATCCAGAAGTTCCTCTGCTGTGATGTTGCGTGAAAACGTAAGCTGCATAGGCACATTGTAGAGTGTTGTGTCAGGGTTCTTCAGGCAATCGAAATAGACACCTGCCTGAGAATATGTCAGACTCTGAGAGTTGAGGGTTGAGAGTTGAGAGTTGAGGGTTGAGGGATTTTGGGATTTTGGGATTTTGGGATTTTGGAACTCCCTGATTCCCTGATTCCCTGAGCTTGTCGAAGGGTTTTCGTTATCGTTTTCGTTCCTACCACTCATCCACATCTCAAGTATTGCATTCTCGATGCTTTGCAGCGAGCCTGTCTTTACAAGAGACTTTGAATTGACCTGGACACCGTACTTCTTGTATATGAGTGTTGCAAGCTTGATGCTTGAGATTGATGTGAGGCCGACAAAGCCGAGTATATCTGTAATCGTGAAGTCCTCGGTATTAACTACAGAGGCGATGATGGCCTTAAGTTCTGTCTCTAGCGCATTGAGAGGGGCAGCGGGAGCATTGCCCTCTGCTGTCTTTGCCCTCAGCTCAGGCTTCGGCAGTGCCCTCTTGTCAACTTTCTGGTTCACGTTCAAGGGAATCTTCTCGATTTGTATGGTGACTGCCGGCACCATGTATGGAGGTTTCTGTTCGAGGATGAACTGGTTAAGGTCATCAATGTTCAGAGTCTCGTCACTGACTACATACGCAGCAATGAACTTGCCTCCATTAGGGTCATCAAATGCCTGAACAGTAACATCGTTGATGCCCTTGAACTCACGGATTACGGTCTCGACTTCCTTCAACTCGATACGGAAGCCACGAATCTTCACCTGACCGTCCTTACGACCAACGAACTCGATGTTTCCGTCCTGACGGTAGCGCACGATGTCACCAGTATGGTAGGCACGTTCTCCATCCATAACAAAAAATGCCTCTGCCGTCTTGTCTGGACGATTGAGATATCCACGGCCGACTTGCTTGCCGACTATGACAAGCTCTCCGGCGGCACCTACCGGAAGGCGATGCAGATTCTTGTCCACGACATAGCAGTTCACCAGGTCTGTCGGCTTGCCGATTGGGATGTTCGGTTCCTTCCTGAGCACAGGAAGTGTGGTGGAGAATATGGTACATTCAGTAGGACCGTATCCATTATGGAATATATATCCTGTGGCTGGATCCACACTTACAAGTTTCTCACCGCCAACGCTGAGATGCCGGAGTGAATGATTCTCGGTGTTCTGCAGGAACTGCACACCTACCTGGGTAGTGATGAAGCTATGGGTGATGCCGTTGGTCTCGAAATAGTCATTGATGGCTACGAGGTCGAGACGGATGTCTTCCGGAATGATGTGGACAGTAGCGCCTGTCGTCAGTGCAGGATAGAGATCCATCATGTTGGCATCAAATCCGAAAGAGGCGTACGCTGCTACATTGTGTTCCGGCTTGAGGTCGTAGTAGCGTCGATACCACTTGATGAAGGCAACCAGGTTCTGGTGTTCCAGCATCACGCCCTTTGGTACACCTGTGGAGCCTGATGTGTAGAGAAGGATGAATAGGCTTTGAGGGTTGCAATGCCAAGGCATTAATTGATAATTGATAATTGACAATTGACAATTGTTGGTTGGTGAGCCTGTCGAACCATCGTTATCGTTATGAGTCATCGTTATCGTTGAGAGTTCAGAGGTCAGGAGCACTTCTCCATCGTATTCGTTGATAATGGAACTGAGTTCGTCGTCTGCAATGAGCAGGGCTGCATCAGCATCTTTAACCATGAAGTTGAGGCGTTCCTGAGGATAGCTCGGGTCGAGTGGCTGATAGGCACATCCTGCTTTCATGGCTGCTATTGGTAGGATGAAGATGTACTCGTTTCTTGGAATGAGGATGGATACGATAGGCTCTTTCCTGATGCGGCCTGATTGCTGGGCTTGACTAAGAATCTTATCATATATATAGCCACCAATCCTGTCTGTCAGTTGGTCAAGTTCTCTATAGGTGTATTTCTTTTCCTTGTATACGGCTGCTATGTTGCCTGGATATTGCTTTGCTGCCCTTTGGAAGAGCGACAATACTGTTTGGTCGGCATCTTCTTCGGCGGACGTGGCATTTTCCTTTACGTTGAAAGAATCCAGTAACTGCAGTTGTTCATCGGTGCAGAATTCCATTTGTCCCACTGTGTCTGCATTCATGAGGGACTTCACGCCAGCACAGTAACTATCAAGCATATTGTTAATGAATGCTTCTGAGTAGTCGGAGGCTCTGTATTGTGCAGAGATGAAATAAGATTCGCCACTCTTGAAAAGTTCGAACGATAGTCTCAGCCCTGCTGGATTGGTTCTTAGGTCAATTGAGTCAATTATTTCGTTGCCAAGTCTCAGGGCGCATCCGTGGAAAGACGCTACCTCGCCTTGATATGCAAAGCATACGTCCGTACGTATTCCCAGCTCACTGGCGCAGTCGGTCATTGAGAACACCTGATTCTCGCGTGCACCTTTCGTCTGGGCTGACATTGAGTCGAAGAACTCCTGCAGAGTGGTTTCTGGAGCTGCATCCACATAGACGGGATAGGTATGTACACACATGCACAGGCTGTTGCGGGTATCGCGGTCTTTTCTTCCGTGCCAGATTGTGCAGAAATATGCCTTTGTCTCTGCTGTCCATGTAGCCAGTACAATACCGAATGCAGAAGTGAGAAGTGTGCTCTCTTTCACTCCATATTTTTCCAGTATTGGTGACACATCGGAATACTTCAGTGCAAGTTCACGTTCCACCTTGCGATAGGATGTGTCTTGTCCTGCCGCAGTTGGGTACACGTCGGGGAGTGGAATGGATTCCATATCCGTGCATTCCGAGAAAGTGTCGAGATACCATTGGCGGGCAGATTGATACTTATCGGAGGCTCTCTCTTCTTCTTCTCTCAGGGCAATGTCGAAACCGTTCACAGTCTCTACAGGTAATATTTCTCCAAGAGATGAATCGCCGGCAGACACTAATGCCGTGTATGCTTCGTTCAGCTGACGGTATAGGATTGAATGTGATGTGCCGTCGGAAATCAGATGATGAAAATTGTAAAGTAGCCAGTTGCCTTCCCTTGTCCGGTATATGTCCATTTGGAAGAGATCATTGTCTGCCGTAAGTTCCATTGGCTTACAGAATCCTGGCTTGATTTCATCGATGGAATCGATGTCTATAATCCGAGGACTCCATTTCTGGTCTCTTCTGTCTTCGAATTGCGGCATTCCATCGGAAAGAACGATCCTTGACTTTATGTAAGGATGGGCATCGACTACAATAGTCAGTGCCTTTACAAGGAGTGTTATGTCAATCGAATTAGGCAGATGATGCATGAAGGCCGACTGATAGTTGCCGCTGTTTTCGTCGATATTCTGACAGGCAAGGTATATGCCCATCTGTGTTTGCGATAATGGGTATGTATTCATAACATTATTGTTTGTATATCTTATATTTTATTTAACTTTCGCAAGCTCCAGTTGTTTAGGAGTTAAGGAGTTAAGAAGTTAAGGAGTTAAGACAATAGTTGTGGGGGCTATGTCCTGGTTGAGGGTTGAGGGTTTTTATGATTTTTTTAATAAAAAAAACTTAATTGTCAATTATCAATTATCAATTAAAAAACAAGTTTTTTAACTTCTACGGTAGCTGTCGTCAAAAAATCCCAGTCCCTGTATTACTTTCAGAAAGCGTTCCATGTAGTCCCACGTAGTGAACGACCATTGGAAGCCCAGACGATAGAGCACTTGTGTGGTGAATGAGTTATTGGAAGTGTTTGCCACCACGTGCTTGCCTCGCATATTGTTGTTGTATGCCAAAAGGCTCTGCAGGATGTCGGCCTTGGTTGCGTCTTGTCCAGCATTGAGCACTATTTCGTCGAATTCACTTTTTTCCACAGATTTTATTTCATATCCCAACTTATTCATGCAGGTCACTACATCTGATAGTTGCGTGCAGTGGGAATTGTTTGGATTGAAGACGGTGAACTGCTTTGGTGTAGTTGCTAACAGCACTGTTGCACGTGCCACTTCATTGATTGGGGAGAACTCTATCATCTTGGAAAGGTTGTCATACGATACGGCTCCTAATGTCTGATAGGCTTTCAATCGTCCCATAAAACCATTGCTGTGGAAGTTGACCTGGAACTCGCCATCATTGCTGCGTGCTGCCAGATTGCCGTAGCGCATTATCTTAGCATCGAGCCCTTTCTCACAAACTGCTTCCAAAACATTACGTTCGGCTATGAATTTGGAATGAGTGTATTGGCGCACTAACGACTGACCAATAAAGAGGTCGTGCTCAGACAACTCTCTTGCACTCACCTCCTCATCGCTAATCATTGAGCCTGCAATGCTATGCGTGGAAGTCTGTATCAGTCGTGCACCTGTCTTCAGACAGAAGTCGATACATGTCTGGCAACCGCCTATGTTTATGTCCTCAATATCTGTTCCAGCAGAGAAGTGCTTTACGTTTGCCGCACAATTAAACACTGTGACGTTGCCAGTAATCTGACCATTGTTTATCTTTTGCAGGATAGGTTCCGTCCAGTCGGATTTAGTGACGTCGCCATCGATGACGAAAATGCGCTGGTCGAACAAGTCGTTGTATGTATTTCCGAAATAATAGAACAGCATTGTGCGCAGACGGCTTGCAGCTGTCTGTTTGGCATTGCTACGAACCATGCAGTAGATTGATTTCACTTTCTCGCTGTCAATCAGTTCTTTCACAACATGAATACCGAGAAATCCCGTTGCCCCTGTCACGATGCAAGTCCCAAGTTCGCGGAGTGACGACTTCCAACCAGAAGAGATAAAGTTGCTAACTTGATTTTCTGCCAACAACTGATTAATCTTTGAATAGTCGTAAGTGGTTTGGTTTTGCAGTTGTGGGTTGTCGGTTTCCGTTTTCGTTGGTTCCTGAGCCTCGCCTGTCCAGAGCTTGTCGAAGGGTCGAAGGGTCGTTTTCGTTTCCGTTTTCGTTAGTTCTGCTAAGTAGCGTGGGGTAGGGTAGTCAAAGACATCTTTATATACTATTTTATAACCAGCCTTGACGGCACGCATAACCACACGCATGGCAATTAGTGACGTGCCCCCTATCTCAAAGAAATTGTCGGTAGCCCCTACCTCATCCAGTTCCAGTACGTCGGCAAAAATCTTACAGAAGGCTTCTTCCACTTCACCAGATGCTTTGACGTGCTCAGTCTGGACTTTTGATATTATCGCCTCTGGCAATGCTTTCACATTCGTCTTACCGTTTGGAGTGAGTGGAAATTCATCCAATTGTAGATAGGCTGTAGGAATCATATAGAGCGTGAGAGTCTTTTTCAGTTCAGCCTTCAGTTGTTCTATATCGATTTGCTTTTCAGCAGTGAAATATGCGCACAGATGGTCTTGTCCCTGCAACTTCTTTATCATTGCCACTGCATTTTTTATGCCGCTAACTTTTACTATGGCATTTTCCACTTCACCGAGTTCGATTCGCAGTCCGCGAAGTTTCACCTGATTATCGGTACGACCTAATATTACAACATTTCCATCAGGCAACCAACGTGCATAATCTCCCGAATGATAAAGTCGTGAATTAACTTGTGGTGAGCTTGTCGAAGGAACTTGTCCTGAGTTGGTCGAAGGGTCGTTCTTGTAAGGATTTGCCACGAAGCGTTTTGCGGTTTGTTCTGGAAGATTATTGTAGCCTTTTGCCACAGAATCGCCACCAATAAGCAATTCTCCCACAACGCCTATAGGTAATTCGTTGCCATCGCGGTCAACTATGTAGTTGCAGTAGTTGCAACATGGTTTGCCGATATGTGGTATGTTGCAGTCGGTGAGTTCTGCAGCATGACTGTTTGCTATTGTTTCTGTAGGTCCGTAGGCATTGAAAATGCGGATGTTTCCATAACTGCGCAATTTTTCGAGCAGTATTTTTGAAAGCCCTTCGCCGCCTTGATATGCCATGCGGATGTTTTTGCGGAAAGCATTTTCAAATTCCTCACATTCGAGCAACTGCAGATAGCGTGATGTGGTTGCTGTCATGCAGCCTATTCCGTACTTATCTATCAGTTGTGCCAACGCCACTGGGTCGTTGCACTGGTCATCACTTGCCAGAACCAATGTCTTTCCAAGCATAAGAGGAGAACCAGTTTCCCATACCGACATATCGAACGATATTGTTGTTATTGCCAATGCTGCATTGCACTCCTGAGCGAGTGTGCTCTGTATCAGGTTTTGCGGACAATGATAGTTGCACACACCTTCATGAGTCAATTGTACGCCCTTCGGCACACCTGTTGAACCAGAGGTGTAGATAAGGTAGGCAAGGCTCTTAGGGGTGAGTGTTGAGAGTTGAGAGCTGAGAGCTGAGAGCTGAGTATCAGAGTCAGTGTCAGAGTCAGAGTCATAGTCAGAGTCTGAGTCAGAGTCATAGTTCTCGTTCAATAATTCCTCCACATCAACACTTCTTCCTGGGAATTCTGCCATACGGTCGGCGGTAGTGATGATGAGTGAAGCACCAGAATCGGAAAGGATATGATTTATTCTCTCTGTAGGATATTTCGGATCGCATGGTATGTAGGCTCCTCCTGCCTTGAGCACACCAAACTGTGACAGAATCAGACGACTGGTACGAGGCAGTAGCAATGCCACCCTGTCACCGCATTTTATGCCACGGGAGATGAGCGAATGGGCAATCTGGTTCATCTGGCAGTCCATCTCCTTGTATGTGAGTTGCTGGTCGATAGCCACTAATGCCAGGTGGTCAGGATGTGCCTCAACACTTGCTTCAAGGAGTTTGTGATAGAGTTTTATCGGAACGTCAGCCTTCTGTCCGTCATGGAAAGTATCGATGAGCGTTTTCTGTTCATTGCTCAACAGGGACACACGTTCCATTGTCTCACTTGTGAGCATATTGGCAGAAGCACTCGCCATCATGTCCAAAAGAATATGCATATCGTATTCATCATACAAGGCTGAATCGTATGAGATGGAGAACTGATAAGTGTCCTTGGCAGAACTGAATACCATAAGTTCGAGAGGCATTTTCACTGTGTCCAGATTGAGCGAATGACGTTTGCCATGTTGTGATTTTTCCAAACCTGCCTGATAGACATACATTATCTCTGGATGCACACCATGGCGTTCGACCATTTTTGTGAATGGATAAAAGTCGTACGACTGTGTGTCGAACTGCTGCTCCTGCATGGTGTGGAGGAATGCTGCCACTGGATGTGTCTCTCCTTCTGCCATATTCGACATCACAGGCAGAGTTTTCACAAACATTCCCACTGTGTCAGTGAGCCGCAAATCATCGCGACCGTTGTTTACCGTCACTATGAACACCGAATCTTCATGAGTTGCACGGTGCAGGACAAGAGAGAAGGCTGAAAGGAAATAATTGCTTGGAGTAATACCTTCTTTTTGGCAGAAAGCATTTATCTTTTCGCCAGGAATGTCGAGGGTCATCACTTGTTTGCCAATGTTTTTACCTTCATTTATGGAATGAGGATAGATGGTTGTCTCAGCACCAGTAAGCAGTTTGTCGAAATACTGTTCTGCTTCTGTATATTTTTCTGATCCACAGAGCCTTTTCTGCTCAATGGCATTGTCAAGGGCTGTGAATTGCTCTGGTTCGAGTTTTTCTCCATTATATGCCCTCCAGATGTCACGCTCAAGTATTCCATTTGAAATACCATCGCTTATGATATGGTGACGGTCGGCAAACAGCCAGACTTTTCCCGCCTTTTTGTCCTGATAGATTTCATATCTGTACAGACAATCATTGAAGAGGTCGAAAGGAGTTACCCGTCTTTGCCAGTCAGTTTCTTCTCCGTGTTCCAGATTCACCAGCATGACTTGCGGCTGCTCGTCGAAATGAGGCTGCTGCATCACATCATCGCCAAGCATCACCAGACGTGTCTTCATGCAAGGATGGGCATTTATTGCTTCACATATTGCATTGCGCAAACGCTCTGCATCAATATTGTCATATTCTGTCAATGATGGCATATTGTATTGCAGTGCATCACGATGCAATTCCCAATCTATATACACCCCACGCTGGTTTTCACTCAGAGGATACAAGGTGATGACAGAAGGTTGAGGGTTGAGGGTTGAGGGTTGAGAGCTTAGAGGTGAGAGCTTAGAGCTTAGAGTTGAGAGCTGAGAGTCAGAGTCAGAGTCAGTGTCAGAGTCGGTGTCATAGTCAGAGTTTTTTCTATAAATATTCGCCAGTTCTCTGATTGTTGGACTGTGCATTATTTCCTTCACCGACAAGATGCCTTTCATCGACTTGTTCACTTCAACCGAAAAGCGTATTGCCAACAATGATGTCAGTCCAGCAGAGATGAGATTGGTGGTGACTCCGAATTTGTCGTTGCCAATGACTTTCGCCGCAACATCAAACAGTTGCTGTTCCCTTTCATTTGCCGGTGAAACGTTTTTAGTGGAAGTTATAACTGGTTCTGGCAATGATTTCAAGTCTGTCTTTCCGTTTGGAGAAATTGGCATTTTGTCCAACTTCATAAATATCGTCGGCACCATGTATGGAGTGAGACTTTTGCTCATCTGCTCTTTCAGTTCTGTGCTCTCATCTTTCCCATCACTTACCTTTCCTGTATAATATGCAACCAGATGGTCATGCCCTTTCACATTCTTAATCATCACCACACCCTCCTTGACTTGAGGTTGCTTGTTGAGCACTGCTTCCACCTCACCGAGTTCAATGCGGAGACCGTTCAGTTTTATCTGATTATCTTTTCTTCCAAGGATAACCACATCGCCTTCTGCCGTCCAGTAGGCATAGTCGCCTGATTTGTATATTTTTTCTCCATTATAATCCACAAATGCAGCAGCGGTCTTGTCGGGCAAATCATTATATCCGGCACCAACACCTTCACCACCTATGTACAGTTCGCCTACCACACCAACAGGCAGTTCATTTCCATCATTATCCACTACATATTCCTTGACATTGAGCAGCGGGCGACCAACTGTTATCACTTCGGAATGTGTAAGTTCCTTTACATTACTGCTGACTGTTATTTCAGTCGGTCCGTATGTGTTGAACAAACGGGAATCCTTGGCAATTTCCTTTATTTGGGACAACAGGTTTGAAGGATATTTCTCACCGCCCAATATTATGCAGCGGCACTTGCTTAATGCTTTTTGAAATTCTGGAAGTTCCAGAAACATTTTCAGTCTTGATGGTGTGCCATTGAACACATCGACATGAGTCCGTTCCATCAGGGCAGCAAGTGTTATAGGGTCGGTGGTTTCCTCTTCATTTGCCAAAACAAGTGTCTTTCCGTTGAATAGTGAAGCGCCTAATTCTTTCAGTGACAGGTCGAACGAAACGGTAGTAAGCCCAAGCACATTATTGCATTCATTGGCAATAACGTGGATATGGCGGTTTTCTGCATGATTAGTAAGATAATTGCATATTCCGCGATGCCGCAGCATAACTCCCTTCGGCTGTCCCGTAGAACCAGAGGTGTAGATAAGGTAGGCAAGGCTTTGAGGGGTATAGTCAGTATCGTTAATATGTGGAGTTAAAGGAGTTAAAGAAGTTAAGGAGTTAAGACAATTGCCTTGAACGTTTGTGCAGTTTTCGTTTTCGTTATCGTTATCGTAGCGAAGCGTATCGTCATCGTTCAATAACTCCTCCACATCTAATGCTCTTTCGCCGAAAGGTTGCAACTTGTCCTTTGTAGTGATTACAAAACGGGCATGGCTGTCCTCGGTTATGAGTTTTATTCTTTCTGACGGATATTCAGGATCACAAGGAATATAGGCTGCACCTGCTTTCATTACTCCAAACATGGCTATCAGATACCAGCTTCGTCGTGGCAACAACAGACATACCCTGTCGCCTGCAACGACTCCTTTTCCCATCAATATTGCAGCAAGGGCATTTGCTCGATTGTTCAATTCTCTGTAAGTCAGAGTTTTATTGCAAGCAATCACTGCCACTGCATCAGGAGTTTGCTTTGCCCAGTATTCTATCGACTCATGAAAAAAGTTGAAGCGTATCGCTGCTGGATCCATACAAGTCTGGCGCATCCGTTCCACTTCTGCTGCCTGCTTTTCCGACATGATTGATGTCTGATAAACCAATGCATCTGGTTTTTTCATAAATTCCCGCAAAACGGTTTCATACGAATCAGCAAAGCGCTGTATGAAATCCTCACTATAGCGGTTGCTCTGATATTGCAAGTCTAAAAACAGTCTTCCATCTGGCATCACCGACAACTGCAGATTCAATGCCGAACTGGTGGAATTAAAATCCAACGGCAGTCGTTCAAACCCCACATTGTCAACAGCAGGAATATTGAATATCCTGCCTTGGAAAGCAAACATCACTTCATCGTTCAGACTTGTTTGTGATGCAAGTTCAGAAAAAGCATAAATATCGTTTGCTTTTGCATTTGCCATTTGGGTGTTGGCAGCATCGACATACTGGCGCACAGTCATATTATCCTTCATCACATAATATACTGGCAACGTCTTAACCATAAAGCAGACAGTGCGTGCCGTATTTTCATCTTTTCTTCCATTATAGATAGTGGCAAAGGCGGCACTACGTTTGTTGGTATAGGCTGACAGCAGACGACCGTATGCAGCATTGGTCAAAATGCTTGGACCTACTCCAAATTCCCTGCAAGCCTGTTTCATTTCATCGTATGTAATGTCCAAAACAATTCCCTGCTTCCCAAACGACACCTCAGTTTTCGTTTCCGTTTTCGTATTCGTATTCGTTTTCGTTTCCACTGGCACCGATGTTTCTTCTACTTCACCGAAAGTCTGTAGGCTCCATTCTTTTGCCTTAAGGTATGCTTCTGACTTCCTGTCGTCCTGTTCTTTAAGTGCCATATCAAAACCAGTAAATGCCTCCATATAGACTTCCTCGCCCAAATACGCTTTGTTTATGTCTGCCAAAAGTGCATGACGTGAAGTACCGTCAAATATCACATGATGAAATTCCATAAACATGTATTGGTTTTCCTCGGTCTCAAACAGACGAATTCGGAACAAACGATCGTGCGACAATGAATATGGTTGAATCAAAGTTGGCTTTAGCACTTCCAATTCTGCCTCAGAAACCTTCTCCACCGAACAAGCTGGCATTTTGGAATATTCATCGCAGAATTGCATCATAGGCATACCATCGTCATCAGTCGTGATGCGTGCAAACAGCAATGGATGTGCCGTTACTGCTGTACCAATTGCACTTGCCAACCGGTTCAAGTCTAAACGTCCTGCCAACCTGTAAAAGATTGGAGTATTATATACAATCTCACCTTCTCTTTTTACGCATTCGAAATATATGCCCATTTGACTCTGTGTCAACGGAAACAACTTATTTGTAAATGCTTTCATATTGTATTGTTTTTTTATTTCGTCTTATAGAATATTTTTCAAACGGCAAAAATAAGAAAAAAACAAATTGATGAATTAAAAATTAACAATTAATAATTAATAATTATGTTTTTTTAATACATCGCAATGTGGTTCTGTGAGAGGGTGGAGGTGAAATCACTCCGCTCTACTCGCCCTAATTCCTCACCGATTAATAGCTTCCGATTTTCCAAAATTCGTGAAAACCCCATGATACTTTTGATACTTTTGATACAAAGTTAAAAAAAATTAACACGAAAAAATAGCCTTGCAGAGTTTATATATATAACCCAAAATGCCAAAGTTAAAAGATGTAAATTTGTTTGTTAATTGATATTTTTTGTTATATCTTTGCATTCGGATTTGGTGTACCCTATCAAAACCTGATAGCTACCTAATCTAAACCTTAAAGAAAGGTTATCGCTACGTTAACTATACCTTGCACGTTGCTTTATCCTTGCTTTATCCTTGCTTTAAGGTAGAGAACAGGGTTTTACAGGTAGAGAGCCAGTCCAACTTGATAACCTTGAATTATTTTTACTATTATGTCATTCAAAAAGACAAACGAAGCTGTTAAAAGCAGATAATTGAAGTTAATGGTTATTGATTCAAGTTTCTCAAGTTCTTCAAACTTTCGAAACTCAAGGAGTGAGTCCACTTTAAAAAGTGTCTTTTAGGTTAAACATCTGCCTTGAAACAGAAAACCTGGGCCTCAATGCTGGCCAAACAGATATTTCTGCTAAGAGCGTTAAATATTCGCGAAAGACCTTCATCGGGTCAAAAATGGTCT
>JAZLKO010000027.1:0-12004 GCA_045597685.1 Prevotella sp. | reverse complement strand
TTGGATCCTTTGATAAGGCTTTGATAAGGCTTTGATAAGGCTGACAACAGGGTAACAACAGGATAACATAAGGTAGGGAGCCAGTCCAAAAGTGTAATTTTAAATTTAATACTATTATGTCATTTAGAAAAACTAATGAAGTTGTTAAACGCAACAGCGGTAGAGTGGGTAACATTCGTTACTATGTGAAGGCAGAGGCAATACATTGTTCAAGAGCCAAAGGCTCCATTCTATGAATGAGGGTTTTTTATTCAAATCAGTTAAAATGTGTTAAAATGTTAACGATGTTAACCGTCATTTTCACGAATTTTGAACTTTCAGTGGCTCAGTGGAAAAATACTGGGGGTGGATTTCTGTTTTTGTCTAAATAGTCTCCACTAAATTTCCACTGAACCGTTTTTTAGTAAAAAAAACAAAAAATGTTTGGTATATGTTGATTTTTTAGTTAACTTTGCAGCCGATTTTATTATGATATAACTATGGCAAAAAGGAAAGTGATATTTTATAAGTCATATTTTTTGGATTTCTATAATGACCTTGATCCCAAGACAAGAAAGAAAATCCTTCAGGTTTTGTTGTGGATTCAGAGTTTGGACATTATACCTGTATCAATGATGAAAAGTATCACGGGAGTTAAGGGTTTGTTTGAAATCCGTATCGAATTCAGTAGCAATATTTATCGAATATTCTGTTGCTTCGATAGTAGTGAATTAGTAATTCTGTTTAATGGATTTCAAAAGAAAACTCAAAAGACCCCAAAAGAGGAAATAGAGAGAGCCAAGAAGTTAATGAAAGAGTATTTTGATTCTAAAAAGTAATAAATATGAAAACCGACAGAAGCACAGAATTAAGAAATTGTAGAAACCTTAATGAACTTATTGATGCTGAATATGGACCAAAGGGTACAGAGAAGCGCAATATCTTCGATGCAGAAACAAAGGAATTCTGTATCGCACAAACTTTGCGGGAAGAACGTATTCGTGCTGGCTTGACTCAGCAACAATTGGCAGACCTTATGGGTACAAAGAAAGCTTACATTTCACGAGTGGAAACTGGTAAGCAGAATCTTAATCTTACCACCTTATTCCGCCTCTTTAGTTGTCTCGATAAGAAAGTGACTATTTCGATTATGTAAATCCCTTGTGGAGATTTAGAGGGTAGGTTGATACACAGGGTTAATCCATTTTATGGCTTTTCCTTCTTTACTTTGTCTTCCCACGGAAAGATGTACCAGTGCCAAAATATGTCTAAAACAATGCCTAATGGGCTTCGAGCCAGTTGGTGCCCCAGCCTCCATCGGCTATGAGAGGGACAGACAGGTTTATAGCATTCTGCATTTCTCCGATTACTATCTGCTGAAGTTTTTCTTCTTCGCCTGGCACTACACTAAAGTCGAGTTCATCGTGAACCTGAAGTATCATTTTTGATTTCAGATTTTCCTGTTGCATTCTGCGATCAACATTCACCATTGCTATTTTTATTATGTCAGCGGCAGTGCCCTGGATTGGTGCATTGATGGCATTCCGTTCGGCATATCCGCGGACGATGGCATTTTGCGAATTTATGTCAGGTAGATAACACCGTCTGCCAAACAATGTTTCGGCATAACCCTTCTCGCGTGCCATTTCTTTGGACTTTTCCATGTATGCCTTGATTTTAGGATAGGTTGCAAAGTATTCTTCAATGAGGGATTTGGCTTCGGTGCGGCTTACTTGCATACGCTCTGCCAGTCCAAAGGTGCTTATGCCATAGATGATACCGAAATTGGCAACCTTGGCTTTGCGGCGTTCATCTGGAGTGACTTCGCTTATAGGCTTTTTAAAGACTTTGGCGGCTGTTGCAGCATGTATGTCGTGACCTTCACGAAAGGCCTCTACCATGTTTTCATCACCGCTGAGATGTGCCATTATTCTTAATTCTATCTGTGAATAGTCGGCAGAGAAGAACAGGCAGTTTTTATCAGGTATGAATGCCTTACGCACTTCTTTTCCGTTTTCATCGCGAATAGGGATATTTTGCAGATTAGGATTGCTCGAACTCAATCTGCCTGTGGTGGTGACAGCCTGATTGAAAGAAGTGTGTAAATAGCCCATTTCATCGGTAATTTTCGGCAGGTTGTCAATATAGGTAGAGAGCAGTTTTCTGTAGCCGCGGTAATCGAGTATGAGTGCCACTATCTCATGCTGTTTCAATCCTTGTAGCACTTCCTCGGATGTGACATACTGACCGCTTCTTGTCTTTTTTGCCTTCGAAGATAGTTTCAGTTTGTCGAAAAGGATGTCGCCAACCTGTTTTGGTGATGCAATATTGAATTTTTCGCCTGCAAGCTGATAAATCTGCTGTTCTATTTCGTTCAAACGTGCAGAAAATTCTCTTGATGTTTCTGCCAATGAGTTTTTGTCAATCATTACGCCATTCATCTCCATGCGTGCAAGCACTGGCATAAGAGGCATTTCTATGTTGATGAACAAATCGTAGAGCCCGTCAGCTTTAAGTTGATTTTCAAGTTGCTGCTTCACTTCTTCGGTGTAATAACCATCATCGTAAGTCTTGATGTCGGACCGCAGCAGATATTTTGCAAGCATTATATCGAAGAAGGGTCCTGAAAGAGTGTTGTCACGTTTTGCCTCTTCGAGTATGGTTCGTTTCAGGTCGTAGCCGATGATTAGTTGTTTGGATTTAGGGATTTGGGAGGCCTCCTCTAAATCTCCCCCAAAAGGGAGAGACTTCAAGCCCTTCCCTTTAGGGAGGGGAGTGGGGGTAGGCTGCTCACTACCAAACAGGTCGAGTTCGATAGGTTGATTTAGTGGATTGGGAGATTGGGAGATTAGTCGTTTAGTCGTTTTGGAAGCCACCTCTAAGCCCTTCCCTTTAGGGAGGGGGTGGGGGTAGGCTTGGTCTGGGTCGGATTGACTATTGAGCATTTTGCTCACAAGTCCTTTGAATTCAAGTTCGTCGAAAAGCCGTCTTAATTCATCATCGTCGGGTTCCTGACGTTTCAGTTCATCAAGATTGAGGGTGATAGGAACATTTCTAACTATCGTGACAAGCTGTTTGGATTTTTTTATGTTGTCGATATTGTTTTCGACTTTGTCTTTGACAGAGCCTTTGAGTTCGGAAGTGTGCTCAAGCAGACTTTCGATACTTCCGAATTGTTGTATGAGTTGTGCTGCGGTTTTCGGTCCTATGCCAGGGCAACCAGGGACATTGTCGGAAGCATCGCCCATAAGTCCTAAAAGGTCGATTACCTGTGCAGGGTTGTTGATGCCATATTTGTCGCAAATCTCTTTAGGACCCAGTTTGTCGAATCCATTGCCGATATGCTGTGGCCGAAGCATTAACACATTGTCTGACACTAATTGTCCATAGTCCTTATCGAGAGTCATCATGTAAGTCAGCAGATTCTTATTTTCAGACGCTTGTGTTGCCAAACTGCCTATCACATCATCTGCCTCATAATTTGCAACCTCATAGATAGGGATTCTAAAAGCCTTAAGAATGTCTTTGATGATTGGTACAGCGATATTGATGTCTTCTGGTGTTTTTTCACGTTGTGCCTTATAGTTCGGATCCAGTGTCATACGGAAATTGCCGCCCTTGGGATCGAATGCAACTCCAACATAGTCGGGATTCTCTTTCTTCAGCACATCGTTAAGAGTGTTCACAAAACCAAAAACAGCTGATGTGTTTATTCCTTTGGTGTTGATACGGGGGCTCTTGATGAAAGCATAATAAGCCCTATAAATCATTGCGTATGCATCAATGAGAATAAGTTTTTCCATTGTCACGATAATTTTTTGCAAAGTTACAAAAAAAATTCTGCTCACAATATAATATCCGCTAAAAAAACTTAAAACTTCGGTCACAAAACTGCAAAACCGCAAAACCATAAAACCTTTTTATTAATTTCGCGCCCAAATTATAACCAAAGGTATGAAAGATATTAGAAACATAGCTATTATTGCTCACGTGGATCATGGCAAGACCACTCTTGTTGACAAGATGATGCTTGCCGGAAATTTGTTCCGCGAAGGTCAGAATAACAGTAGTCAAGTGCTTGATGCCAACGACCTTGAACGTGAACGTGGAATCACTATTCTGTCGAAAAACGTGTCCATAAACTATAAAGGCACAAAGATAAACATTATCGACACCCCGGGACACTCTGACTTCGGTGGTGAGGTTGAACGTGTGCTCAACATGGCTGATGGTTGCCTGCTCCTCGTTGATGCTTTTGAAGGTCCAATGCCACAAACACGTTTCGTGCTGCAAAAGGCGTTGCAGATTGGACTGAAGCCTATTGTTGTGGTGAACAAGGTTGATAAGCCTAACTGCCGTCCTGAAGAGGTTTACGAAATGGTGTTCGACTTGATGTTTGCCCTGAATGCAACTGAGGAACAATTGGATTTTCCCGTTGTCTATGGCAGTGCAAAGCAAGGTTGGATGAGCAGTGACTACAATCAGCCAACCGACAATATCACTTATCTGCTCGACCAAATAATAGAGCACATTCCTGCTCCAGAATATCTGGAGGGTACTCCACAGATGCTTATCACCTCGCTCGATTATTCCACTTATACTGGTCGTATTGCTGTTGGGCGTGTGCATAGAGGCACTCTGCTGTCGGGACAGAACATTACTATCTGCCACCGTGACGGTTCGATGGAAAAGACAAAAATCAAAGAACTGCACACTTTTGAAGGCATGGGACATACCGCAACACAATCTGTCTCAAGTGGTGATATTTGTGCTGTTATCGGTTTGTCAAACTTTGAAATAGGTGATACGATATGCGACTTTGAATCGCCAGAGGCTATGCCTACAATAAATATTGATGAACCTACGATGAGTATGCTTTTCACCATCAATGATTCTCCTTTCTTTGGACGCGAAGGAAAATTCGTCACTTCACGCCATATCAACGACCGATTGCAGCGTGAACTGGAAAAGAACCTTGCTCTGCGTGTTGCCCCATACCCTGACACTACAGATAAATGGATTGTCAGCGGCCGTGGTGTGCTACACTTATCGGTACTTATCGAGACTATGCGGCGCGAGGGTTACGAACTGCAGGTGGGTCAGCCACAGGTTATCTACAAGGAGATAAATGGTGTGAAATGCGAACCTATAGAGGAACTCACAATCAATGTGCCTGAGGAATTTTCAAGCAAGATGATTGATATGGTGACACGCCGCAAGGGTGAGATGACATCGATGGAGACACAGGACGACCGTGTGAACATTGAATTCGACATGCCTTCGCGCGGTATTATCGGACTCCGCACCAATATCCTCACGGCTTCACAGGGCGAGGCTATTATGGCTCACCGTTTCAAGGAGTATCAGCCTTACAAGGGTGATATTGAGCGTCGCACAAGTGGGAGTATGATTTCGCTTGAAACAGGAAACGCATACGCTTATTCCATCGATAAACTGCAAGACAGAGGACGCTTCTTCATTGATCCAGGCGAGGATGTGTATGCAGGACAGGTTGTAGGTGAGCATATTCATGAAAACGATTTGGTTGTAAATGTATGCAAGGCAAAACAACTGACCAACACCCGCGCCAGCGGTAGCGATGATAAGGCTCGCATCATTCCTAAGACGGAATTCAGCCTTGAAGAAGCTTTGGAATATATCAAGGAGGACGAACTTGTGGAAGTTACTCCAAAGAGCATGCGAATGAGGAAAGTCATCCTTGACCATCTTGCCCGCAAACGTGCAAACAAGGAATGAGCAAAGTGTTTTTAGGTTTGGGTTCGAATCTTGGAAATAAAGAGGAGAACATCAACATTGCAATAAGAAAAATTGAGGAGCAGGTGGGAAGAGTTCTTTCCTGCTCTCCTTTCTTTTACTCTAAACCACAGGGATTTGTGTCGAAAAACGATTTTGTCAATACTGCTGTCTGCTGCCAGACAAATCTCTCTCCACGACAAGTGCTGCTTATCACCCAAAACATAGAAAAACAATTGGGAAGGAGAAAAAAAACACGGGAAGGTTTTCCATATTCTGACCGTATCATTGATATTGACATTCTGCTATTCGATGATTTGCATATCAATGAACCCGACCTGACAATCCCACACCCTAAGATGCAAGAACGCGATTTTGTGATGATTCCACTGAAGCAAATTAGCCCATGCCTTTAGCTTCCTGGATGGCAAGCATCACATCTAAGGCTTTCTGTACAGTCGCTACTTCAGTGACTGAAACAAACCGCTTACCTTTTATCTCCTTAATCTGACATTGGCGTGGGTTGAAGGATATGAATTGCAGTATTTTCCCAAATGCTTCACTTTGATAATATGGACTTTCGGCATTGCTGACTAAATACATATTCATTTTGCCTTGTTTCAGCACAAATCGCTCTACCCCAGCTTGCTTACCCATGCGTCGTAGTGCCACAACTCTGATTAAGTCTTCTCCAACGGTAGGTATTGTCCCAAATCGGTCGATCATTCTTGCACAAAAACGTTCCACCTCATCATCGTCCTTCAAACCATCAAGCTCGCGATAGAGCATCATCCTTTCACTGCCACTTGGCACATAACTCTCAGGGAAATACATTTCAATATCGGTGTCAAGCGAAGTGTCAGAAACATAACTATGAGTGATTGGTTGAGGGTTGAAGGTTGAGGGTTGAGGGTTATCGTTATCGTTTTCGTTTTCGTTTCTTATCTCCGTCACTGCTTCGGCAAGAATCTTCTGATACGTTTCGTAGCCTAAATCAGCGATAAATCCACTCTGTTCTGCACCGAGAAGGTTTCCTGCACCTCGAATGTCCAAATCCTGCATAGCCAAATGTATGCCACTACCTAAATCCGAGAAATTAGCGATTGCTTCTAATCGTTTCCTTGAATCGGGCGGCAGAGTGCTCAATGGTGGTGCCAGCAGATAACAGAACGCTTTCCTATTGCTCCTGCCCACACGTCCACGCATCTGATGCAAATCTGATAGTCCAAAATGCTGTGCATTGTTTATTATTATCGTGTTAGCATTAGGGATATCTATACCGTTTTCTACAATCGTAGTCGATAGTAGCACGTCATAGTCATAATTAATAAATCCCATTACCACCTGTTCCAATTCTTCTGGCTTCATCTTGCCATGTCCAATAGCCACACGTGCATCAGGAATATGCTTTTTAATAAGGCGGTATAGTTCGTCGAGCGAATTTATGCGGTTGCTGACGAAAAATACCTGGCCGTTACGACTCATTTCAAAGCTTATCGCTTCGGCAATCAGTTCGGCTTCAAATGTATGTACTTCCGTCTGTATAGGATAGCGGTTAGGAGGTGGAGTCTGGATTACGCTCAAATCTCTTGCTCCCATAAGCGAGAATTGCAAAGTTCGCGGTATCGGAGTTGCGCTCATAGTTATTGTATCCACATTGCTGCGAATCTGACGCAATTTTTCCTTTGATGCAACACCGAATTTCTGTTCCTCATCAATTATCAGCAAGCCCAAATCTTTGAAATGCACCGATTTGCTAAGTAATTTATGTGTACCTATAATGATATCTATTCTCCCTTCTTTCAAGTCTTCGAGTATCTGAGTTACCTTTTTTGTGCTACGTGCTCTGGATAGATAATCCACCTTTACTGGAAAATCCTTAAGACGTTCAGCGAATGTCTGATAATGCTGATATGCCAATACTGTCGTAGGCACGAGCACTACTGTCTGCTTGCTGTCGCATGCTGCCTTGAATGCTGCTCTAACGGCAACCTCAGTCTTGCCAAACCCTACATCACCGCAAATCAGCCTGTCCATCGGTACAGACTTCTCCATATCGGCTTTTACGTCATTTGTTGCCTTCAACTGATCAGGGGTGTCTTCGTAAAGAAAACTTGCTTCGAGTTCGTTCTGCATAAAGCAATCGGCAGAAAAAGCAAAGCCTCTTTCATTCCTTCTGCGGGCATAGAGTTGTATCAAATCGCGGGCAATATCCTTTATTTTGTTTTTCGTCCGTTCTTTCAGGTTTTCCCATGCACCAGTACCAAGTCGGCTCAAGCGCACATTTTCAGCACCTTCCTTGCCCCTGTATTTCGACACTTTGTGCAATGAGTGTATCGAAACATAGATAGTGTCACCATTCTGATAACCAATCTTAATCATCTCCTGATAGGTGTTACCCTGAGGCATCTGCACCAGACCTTCGAATCGTCCTATACCATGGTCGATATGCACAATCAAATCACCATATTCAAACTGCTGCAGTTCTTTCAGCGTCAGAGCTATCTTACCACTGCGTGCCTTGTCGGAACGGAGACTGTACTTATGGAAACGGTCGAATATCTGATGATCTGTGAAAAAACATGCTTTCACATCATTATCCACAAATCCCTCATGGAGAGTCTTGTTGACTGGTGTAAAGGTGATTAGTTTAGATTTTTCCTCAAAAATTTCTTTCAGTCGCTGGTGCTGTTTGGCACTATCTGCAAGAATATATAGTCGATAGCCTTTAGCGATATAATCTTCAAAAGTTTCGACCAGCAGTTCAAAATTCTTATGAAACAGAGGCTGTGGGGATATATCAAAACTGAGGGGTGAGGGATGAGGGGTGAGGGATGAGGGGTGAGCCTTTGGTTCCGAGCTCTATTCTTTTGAAGTCATGAATCTTTTTGCTGAAAGTCTCATCATCGACAACATCGCATACAAAAGCAAGGTTCTTTGTAACTACAACGCTATTGTCTGGCAACACTTCCAAGAATGGTACCATATCCTGCTCATCGTCAAACAGATTTGAGACAATCTCTATTTCTTCCTGTCTCTCACGCGAAAGTTGCGACTGAACATCAAAGGTTCGGATTGTATCTACTTCGTCACCGAAAAAGTCTATTCTGTAAGGATATTCGCAACTGTAAGAAAAAACATCTACTATACTGCCTCGGATAGCAAACTGACCAGGCTCATACACATAGTCTTCCTGATGAAAACCAAATGTTAGCAGAGTCTCCTCAATAAATCGCACATCAATCTCTTCACCAACTCTAAGATGCAGAGTGTTTTCGTCAAGTTTCTTTTGCGAGACCACCTGCTCTGCCACAGCATCGGGATAGGTTACTATAAATAATTGAGAATTGGCAGTTGCGCATTGTGCATTGTGACTTGCAGCGAGAACCTCCGTCCGCAAAATCTCATTTGCAGCATCTTTTTGCGAGAATTTCTTTGAATACCTGTAGGAAGACGGAAAAAACAATACTTGCTTGTTGCCTAAAATCTGCGTCAGGTCGTGATAGAAATATCCAGCCTCATCAGCATCGTTTAATATAAATAGGTGTAAGCTTGAGAACTGGGAATCGTGAGACAGAGGGAGAGCCGAAAAGAATAATGGAGCAGAGGAGCACGTCAAACCACTCAGCGAAAGCGAATGCTTCCGTTTATCGTTCATAAACCTGACAAGTTCAGTCATCTGCGCCGACCTGCCATAAACACTCTTTAATGACTCAATTTCCAATTGTTTCTGCTATCTGTACTGCGTTAAGTGCAGCACCTTTGCGAATCTGGTCACTACTCAGCCAAAGCACAAGTCCATTCTCATTGGCCACATCTTTTCTGATGCGCCCAACAAAGACATCATCTTTTCCTGCTGTATCAAGCGGCATTGGATAGATTTTATGTTCAGGGTCATCCCATAACTTACAACCAGGAGCCGCAGCTATTGCTGCCTTTGCCTCTTCAACACTTACAGGACGTTCGGTCTCAATCCACACACTTTCAGAATGCGAACGCAACGAACTCACTCTCACACACATAGCCGAGCACATTACATCGGAATGCATAATCTTGCGCGTTTCGTTGAACATCTTCGACTCTTCCATAGTGTAGCCGTTGTCTAAAAACACGTCTATCTGAGGAATCACATTATAAGCCAACTGATAAGGAAACTTTTTTATTGTCACCGCTTCGCCAGCTGCTATTTCTGCATATTGCTGCTGCAGTTCCTTCATAGCTTCGGCACCAGCACCACTTGCGCTCTGATAACTTGCTATGTGGATTCGCTTGATGTGACTGATTTTTTCAATCGGCTGCAGGGCCACAACCATCATGATAGTTGTACAGTTTGGATTGGCTATGATATTACGCGGATGATTGAAAGCATCTTGTGCGTTACATTCTGGCACCACCAATGGCACGTCGTCAGCCATACGGAAAGCCTTTGAATTATCAATCATCAGGCAACCATATTTCGTAATGGTATCTGCATATTCCTTCGACACTGCAGCACTTGCCGATGTGAAAGCAATATCCACACCCTTGAAGTCATCATTATGCTGAAGCAACTTCACCACATATTCTTTACCCTTAAACAGATAAGTCTTCCCTGCACTACGCTCAGAACCGAAAAGCACTAAATCATCAACAGGAAAATTTCTCTCAGCCAGTACTTTCATGAGTTCCTGCCCCACAGCTCCGCTGGCACCAACAATCGCAACCTTCATATTCTTATATTTTTAAATCTTGTGCAAATACATTCATTTTTTTGCAAACAGTATCTTTTCTTCTAAAATATTACTCCGACAATACTTCCAACATTCTCTTACATCCAAGAACAATATCATTGTAACAGGTTTCAAAATCGCCTGTGTACCAAGGGTCTGCCACATCCCTATTTATGGATGCAAAACTCATCAGCAGCCTGACCTTATCATCCTTATCCGCACCGATAATCCAATTCATCCATCGCAGATTGCTCTTATCCATACAGACTATTAAATCGAAATACTCATAGTCGGCTACGGTCATCTTCCGTGCTGTCTTGGCAGAATCGAATTTTATACCGTGTGCAGACATACAGCGACGCACTGGCGGATAGATAGGATTACCATACTCTTCGTCAGAAACCGCTGCCGACTCTACATAAAACTCTTTCTCTCTGCCTTGCCTTTTTGCAATGGACTTGAACACAAATTCTGCCATAGGACTGCGGCAAATATTGCCGTGGCAAACAAATAATATTTTCTTCACAACTGCAAAAGTAAAAAAAAACTGCGTTTTTTAATTGATAATTGATAATTGACAATTGATAATTATGGTTTTTTAATAAAAAAACTTAAAAACCATCAACCATAAGCCATCAACCATCAACCTTTTCTTACTTTTGCGATGTCTAACAACATCAAAAAATAAAAATGTATGAGAAAATTCGGTTTTTTTATGGCATTATGCGGACTATTGGGATGCACTAACTCTGGTAAGGCAGTCGAAAGCGAAAATGCTGATATCTTTACCACCACTAACGGAACAAAGGTTCGGGCTTACATCATCAAGCATGGTAGCGTGAGATTTCAGATTGGTGAAAAATGGCTGTATGTTGACCCCGTGACCACCGCAGTTCCTCCTGCTACTGACTACAAGGCTTTGCCGAAAGCAGATGTTATCCTTATCACTCATGAACATGCTGACCACCTTGACTCTGAGGCTATCAGCCAACTTACAAAAGATGGCACTATGCTCATCACCAATCCACGAAGCAAAGAACTTATGAATGGGAAAGGTGAAGCAATGAAAAATGGTGAAACAAGGCAAATTGATGACATGATTACTATCCATGCAGTACCTGCTTATAATATCTCTGCCGACAAGCAGCAATTCCATCCTAAAGGTCGCGATAATGGGTACATAATCGCTGTGGATAATCTGAAAATTTATGTTGCAGGCGACACTGAAAATATTGACGAACTGAAGAATATGACTGACATCGATATAGCATTCTTGCCTTGCAATCTACCATTTACAATGTCACCAGAACAATTTGCCAAAGCCGCAAAAATAGTAAAGCCGAAAGTGCTATTTCCCTACCACTATGGCAAGACAGACTTAAAACAAGTAGCCCACTTATTGCAAGATAGCGGCATAGAATTAAGAATCAGATAAAAAACAAAAAAGTGTACTGGTCAGTACACTTTTTTTAATGGTTCGCCCAGCACGAACGTATTCTAACGGGTGCAAGTCCCCAAGCCGCCCTAACAGTGGGAAGGCTACAGCCGAAAGCAAGGGTGTC
>JAZLKO010000026.1:0-23876 GCA_045597685.1 Prevotella sp. | reverse complement strand
GTCTCTATGAGGCTATATATATGGTTGCAGACCTTTTCCATAAGGGTAGATGCTGCTTCCACAAGCGGTCTTTGATTTATTGTTGTCTGGAATAGCACCAATCTGCGCAGATTCATCCACATGCAACGATGGAAAGCCTGGAGGCGATGTCTGAACAGGCCTCTGTATCGTGTCTTTCCGTTGCGTGTATGAAAGCTGTACTGGAACATGGTGGCGAAAAGCATTATAAAATGTCTGTTTGGTAAATAACAAGTTATATGAGGTATTATATTTTTTTGCTCTTTTTACCCATGATGTTTGGGTGTTCTTCTAACTCTGGGACGAAATCCAGGACGGCAAATGATTCTATTTCCACACAGGTAGATGGGGATAGCCTCTTGGCTGCTGATATGGATGATTTTGACTGGACTCCAGAGGAGTTCAAGAAAGAACATCCTGATGAATGGGCTGTAGTCAAACCAGCCATAAACATTGGGCAGTGAGAGGGGGATGTTAATTTTGGTGAGATAGATATTCTTGTGAAGGACTATCTTGTCAAAAATAAAATATCTTTATCTTCAGATGTGAAGGTAAAGATTCTGTGTATTAAGGAAGTGTGCCGAACAAAGTTCGACATCAGCAGTTATGATGAAAGGTTCCTTGGGTTATATTACAATGTGGTAAAAATAATTTTAAAAATGGATATATTGATTTAAGGTGTGTTCTATAAATTCTAAAATAATATGAACTCTTATGGTAGATATTGTTTCGAGTGCTTTTAGTTTCTTTTTGGCATCTTTCTCTGTTTAAATCAGTTGCATAGTTACTATGCGCTTGTTTTAAACAAAGAAATCTACTCAAAAACAATTCTAAAAATCATCTCGATATAATTTATAGAACCCACCTTAAATTATGTGCGAATTTCCAAATTTAGTAATCGTTAAAAAGAGTTCTATAAATTCTAATATGACGAAATGACCGATGGGCAGATTGAAGATATTATTGTTCATTCGCTTGAAATCAGTTGGCGATTCATAAAATGGTTTGCAGTGCAGTATGTGCTATTGCTCTGTATGCCGTATGTCTGGGGAAACAATCTTAGTACAGGGCTCTGCGTATGCATTTTCATTTACACAATGTTTTATTCCATCTTTTGGAGTCTTGTCAGCCCAGAGAAAAGACGTCCCTCGATTTCCGTGCCTCTATTCTATTATATTCTTTTATCATTGCCATGTAGCTTGATATGGAAAGATTACTTCCCTTCTTGGTGGGTATGCTTACTTCTACCTATTTACGGAGCTGTTTGTGTTATAACAATAAAGTTTGTCAAAAGAAAAACAAATACAATAGCTCATAGACGTTTGTATATTGCAATTGGCATAATACTTCTATTAGTGTTATTCAAATTCCTTTGCGTTAGATGGGGATGCAAAGGACATGGAACTGTTGAGGGAGAGAAAACCGAAATTCTGCAACGTCGCGATTATTTGGTAGATAAATTGGTTTCATCACCTACAGACGTATTGGACGAGATGCCATCAGCCAATATGATTGGAGAGCAATTTCGGGGCGAATGGGCTTTGTATTCGTGTTCGATGCTTTCAGCTGCTCTCGTAAATATATCTTCGATTTATCCAGAAACAAAAGAAGAAAACATTCGACATATTGGCAGGCTTATAAAAATTGTACAGTCACCTGAATTGCGCTCGTATGACACCAAGAGATGGGGCGAGGATGCATTGCAAGCATTAGAAACCAACACCAGCCATATCTCTTATCTCAGTCATCTGGCATGGATGATCTGCGGATATAAGGCATTAGGAGGAGCTGAGTATGATGATTTATTGGAGTCTTTATGTGAGGCGATGAACCGTAAAATGTTAAACGCACCAGCATTGAATCTTGAAACATACCCTGGTGAACCTATTTATGTGCCCGACATGCTTGTAGCAATAATTGCACTTCAGCAGTATGCAGATCTTAATGGCGGAAAGTATTCATCGACTGTAAAGGCATGGGTGAAGAGAGCCCGTGAAGAATGGTGCGACAATGAGACAGGACTGTTGGTTTCATTCCTTGACAGGAATGGAAACAAACTTGCTGATGAACCAGTCAAAGGTTCTTACTCTTCTCTCAATTGTTCATACCTTACATACATTGATGAAGCATTTGCAAGTGAACAATATGGCAAACTAAAGAAGTATTTCTGGAAAGATGGAATGATTTCTGGTTTCAAAGAGTATTACAATAGGTTATGCCCAATTGGATTGGATGTTGATGCTGGTCCCATAATCTTTGGGCTAAGTCCATCGGGTACGGCATTTGGAGTTGGTGCAGCTACTTATTTCAGCGACAACAATGTGCGTTTTCAGATTCTTCGAACAGCAGAAAAAGCCGGTCATACCATTCTATGGAATGGCAAAAAATACTATGCTTTAGCAAACATTGCATTAGTTGGTGAAGCGATAATGCTTGCAATGCGAACAAACTACAAAGATTGCGTATCACACAACCTGAGAAAAACCAATTAACCTGCATTCTATAAATTATGGAATTATATAAAGTCGGAAATAACTAAAAACTTATATTATCATGAAAATACTAAAATGGATCATTTTGGCAATTATTCTACTTATCGCTATAGTTGGAGGAGCGGGATTATGGATATTGTGTGGTAGCAGAACTACTAATCCAAATAACTATAGTCATATTGGCGATATTTCTACTCCATGGGGGTATGAACGTATGAATCCTAATGATGGCGGCTTTACTAAATATCTCCGATCACTTCCACTAAAAGAAAAAGGAACTAAAGTTCAGTTATATACTGGAGGTAATGCAAGACTCCAATCCCTTGCGTATGCAGTTGTAGATTTACCCCTATTAAGTAATGATGAACAATGTGCTGATGTTTGCATGAGGTTGAGGGCTGAATATTTATACAATTCCGCCAAATATAGTAGCATTCATTTTCAGAGTGTGAATGGTAAAACATTGCATTATTATGGCGGTCGTTCACGGAACGCATTTGAGCACTATCTACGCAATGTATATGGAGTAGCAAGCACATACTCTTTGAAACATGAATTACAGAATAGGACACTTGGAGACATGCAGCCTGGAGATGTATTTGTTTATGCAGCTGGAGACCACTATCTTGAACGAAAAGTTAAATCAAAATATGGACATGCAATTATGGTGGTAGATGTTGCAGTGGATAAACATGGAAATAAAGCCTTCTTGCTTGCTGAAGGGAATACTCCTGCACGAGATATTCATGTTCTTAGAAACTGGAAGAATCCTTTCGCTTCTCCTTGGTTCTATCTTGATAAGGATGCAGAATCGCTATTCCTCAACTGTTTCTATTATAAGTCGAATGAATTAAGACATTTTTGAGGAGGATTAATTATGAGACGGAAGACATTACAATTTTGGAGGCTCATCAAAGTGATCAGCCTTCTACTTTCACAGAAGACGCAAAGTGGCGTTAAGAAAACGAAGTGTGGCTCAAATGGTCACGTGGCATAGAACAATTGCGCGAGGTTTAGAGGGTACTGCCTTTTTTCTCCTCGCATCGCGAGTTTTTTTCGGTGATGGGATATACACCCACAGCATCCGTATCTGCATGGATGACATCCTCTGTATAAGATTGCACCCAGATGGGTATTGTTACATCCGTATCAACAACAGAGAACCAGTCGCATTATGAAAAAATCGTTAAAAACACTTCTTATTCGACAAAATTACCCTAAAAACATGTCCTTTTTGTAGGAATACTTTGCATCGAACTTGTGAGCCAAAAGGGTGAGTAGTTACGGTAAGTCGTAAAAACCGTTAAATTTTCAAAAATAATTCACTTAAAAGTGTATTTGTAAACAAAAATTTCATATCTTTGCAACACAATTCGACAAAATATGAAAACAGTAGAACTAAAAATCGTAGCTGAAGGTAATGGTGCAACCTTGTATTCAATGAGTTTTGATGACAATGAACTGACTGAATATGAGAAATTCCTAACTAAGTTTAAGGACAATGCAACATATAACCAAGACTTCAACAAAATCCTCGTCGCTCTTGGAACAATAATCGATTTCGGAGCATTTGAACGTCGCTTCAGAGTCGAGGGTAAAATGAATGACAACCTATACGCTTTGTCTATTGATTCACGAAAGCTACGTCTGTATTGTCTGCGTATCTCTGACAAGATTCTTATCGCTGGAAACGGGGGTGTCAAGGACACAAGAACTTATCAGGAAAATCTGGAACTGAATGGTTATGTCATGGACTTGCAGGCTTGTGTCGAATTGCTGAAAGAGTCACAGGCCAATGGTGACATTACTATTGAAGACAATAAGATTATTGGAATCGAAAATTTGATATTTGAAATATGAAGATACATAGCAAACTTTTCGAGGAATGCTATAATAACATTCCTCCTGAGCAGAAACTTGAAGGCGAATTGTCTTATGGCATCGCTGAAAAGATTTATGCGACACTGCAGGAGAAGGGCATGTCGCAAAAGGATTTTGCACGTCAGCTTGGTAAGCGTGAGTCGGAGATTTCAAAATGGCTGACTGGAAGGCATAACTTCACGCTGCAAACGCTTGCATTGGTTTCCACTGAACTGGGAGTCAATCTTATTACAGTAGAATAAAGCTGACTATTTCCGTCTTTCCCTATTTCATATGGTTGTACTACTTTTGCGGAAGTAATACAACCATTTTCTTATGAATATACTCATTGATAATAAGGAGGCAGTCCTGAAGAACGGCTCTTCCTTCGAGTTCATTGCTGAAAACAGATTCTTCACTGGGGCAGATTCTTACTCGCTGTCTATCACCTTTCCGCTCCGTGGTTGTCCGCGTAATCTGGAGATTTTCGGACATATTAACAGAAAGGACTGCGATTTGGATAAGCTGCTCCATACTGGAGAATATCGAAACTACCGTTATTGACAAAGTGATTGATTCGCACCAAGTGGAGATTTCTTTGCCAGAGGATGTACAGAATAGCTATGTTGAACAGAAGAATCTCGCATACGCTGATTGCAGTCACCAGATGTGGAAGTTTTATTCATGCGACTGGCTGAAGACACAGGTTCCACGAAATACATGGAATGACTTTAACATTCTCTGGAGTGACATCTGCAAAACTTGACAACTCACCATATCTCTCCATAGCCCTTAATACAACCATGCGCTTGCGTTTATTTTTAATCTGCAGTCGGGAATAAAGTAAATCGTAAAGTCTTGAAAATGAAGTCTGTAAAGTCTTTTTTGAAAAAATAAATCCTCGGGATTTCCGAGGATTTTAGTGCATTTTTAACTTTACTTTTTGAGTATCGTTATTGTATTCGTTTATACTTGTTGTACACCCTCAGGGGTTCGAACCCTGGACACCCTGATTAAGAGTCAGGTGCTCTACCAACTGAGCTAAGGGTGCATAATAGAGGACGCTTTTTCTTTAGCGGCTGCAAAGGTAAGAAAAAAAAATGTTTTTTAATTGACAATTGACAATTGACAATTGATATTTAACGTTTTTTAAACTTTATAATTCACAATTCACAATTGAATGGTTGTAGGTCATAGGCTGTGGATTAAACCGACAACCTAAAACCTACAACCTATAACCGTTCAAGTTTAGCGAGTTAACTCGCTAAACTTGACTAATTTACAATCCCATTTTCTTGCGAAGGTCGGCAGGGATGGCGTTCTTATTGACCAAAAAGTCCATTGTGTTGCCAATGATAAAGTTCTTGGTCATGTACCAAATTCCTTTGTAATCACCTGTTTCGCCCCATGAGTTCTTCACCATATAGTATTCTTTGCCATTCTGATCTTTTGCTATGCCAAAGATAAGCATTCCGTGATCGTCGGTGAGTTCCCAGTTGTCGAAACGTTCCTGGCGCTTTGCTTGTGTAGGAACTACTTCTGGAACTGTGCAGCCTAATGAGTCGAGTTTGCTTGTTTTTTTCGCCTTGTCAAGCTTGAGCCATTTAGCCATGTCGCTGCCTGCAAGTGAAGAAGCCTGTTTTGAGTCGATAGCGTATGCAAGACCTGTGCGAGTGAATCCATCTTCAGAAACGTCACCGCCCCAAGCAACTGTGTAGCCATTCATAACAGCCTCATCGATGATGCGCTGCATATCTTCCATTGGCACGTTGTAAGAAAGAGGGAAGCGCCAGTTGTCCTGTACTTCAACAGCAAAACGAGTCCAGAAAGGATGGTGTGTGTAGCTTGTCACGGTTACATAGTCGTTCCAATCGAGTCCCAAACTTGCCGCAAACGACTTTGGAGTGTAAGTCTTGCCTTCGTAAGTGAAAGATTCAGGGCATTTGCCGAGATATGCATCAAGAATACCCTGCAAACCAACTTTCCACTGGCTTGATATTTTCTTTGCATCACTACGAGCAATAGCACTTACGTAAGGTTCCATGATTTTGAAGAACTCATTGAAGTTGTTGAGAGAATCCCCGTACAGACTACCTGCTGCTGGCATAGCATCTTCAGGGCAAATTCCGTAGTTCTGGAGGCAGTAAAGAGGGTCGTATGCACTACCACCCTGTGAGAACTGGCAGTCGCCATGGAAGCGCACTGTCTGAATAGCGCGATCCATGTAAGTATGATTGCATACAAATGCTTCGCAAAGGTCGTAAGTCTTACCAGACTTTTTCAGGATTTCAGATTCAAAGAAGGAGAGAGTGGAATAATCCCAGCACGTACCACTACGATTTTGGTCTTTGATGCTTGTAATAGGATTTTCCTTTACTACAGTAAATACTGGTTTGTTAGATTTTTTTGGAGCATTCTTTTTAGACTTTTCTCCAGCATAGCTGCCGACAGCCATCAGGCAGCATACAAATACTAATAATGATTTTTTCATAAAATAAATATTTAATGTAATGGGGTTTAGGGTTTAGGGTTGAGGGTTATGTCAGAGTCAGTGTTAAATTGTGAAGTTAAGGAGTTAAAGAAGTTAAGGAGTTAAGACAATTGCTTTAAACGTTTGTGCGGTTATCGTTTTCGTTTTACTCTGTCCTGCCAGGGTAGGCTTCAAGGGCTTTTTCGAGTACGAACAATGCTCTTGTGAGGTCTTCTTTTTTCAGCACGTATGCAATACGTACCTGATTTCTACCCACATCAGGTGTGGTATAGAAACCCGCTGCGGGTGCCATCATGACGGTCTCACCTTCGTAGTTGAATTCAGTCAGACACCATGCACAGAACTTTTCGCTGTCATCGACAGGTAGTTTAGCAACAGTATAGAATGCCCCCATTGGAATAGGTGAATACACACCCGGTATGCGGTTGAGTCCATCGATAAGGCATTTTCTGCGTTCCACATATTCCTCATAGACATCGCGTGAATATTCAGGAGGCGCATCAAGTGAAGCTTCGGCGGCTATCTGACCAATAAGCGGAGGAGATAGACGAGCCTGACAGAACTTCATGACAGCCTTTTTCACTTCTTCATTTTTGGTTATCAGAGCACCGATACGGATTCCACATTCAGAATAGCGTTTTGACACAGAGTCAATCAGAATGACATTCTCCTGAATACCTTCCAAATGGCATGCGCTGATATACGGACTGCCAGTATAGATAAATTCACGATAAACCTCATCGGAGAAGAGATAAAGGTCGTATTTCTTTACAAGGTCGCGAATCTGATTCATCTCACGGCGAGTGTAAAGATAGCCAGTAGGATTGTTCGGGTTGCAGATGAGAATGGCGCGAGTGCGCTCATTTATCAGTTCCTCGAACTTTTCAACCTTTGGTAATGAGAAACCTTCATCAATGGTTGTGGCAATGGTTCTGATTATTGCACCACTGGCAATAGCAAATGCCATGTAGTTGGCGTATGCTGGTTCTGGTACGATTATCTCGTCGCCTGGGTTCAGACAAGAGAGAAAAGCGAACAATACAGCCTCACTACCACCTGAAGTGACGATAATGTCATCAGCAGTGACATTTATGTTGTATGACTTATAGTAATTCACAAGTTTTTCACGATAATGTTTGTAGCCTTGTGACGGACTATATTCAAGCACGCTCATGTCGATATTGTGGATGGCATCAATTGCGACCTGTGGAGTAGGGAGGTCTGGCTGGCCGATATTGAGATGATAAACCTTTATGCCGCGTTCCTTTGCTGCGTTTGCCAACGGAGCGAGCTTTCGGATAGGTGATTGTGGCATCTCAAGTCCACGTACGGAAATTTTTGGCATGTTTTATTTTAATTTTCTGATGTACTATAATCTTTTTCTTCTCCATATACGAAGACATCAAGAAATTTGGTTTCGGTCACGGATGCAACAACATAGTCGATGATTGCACCTTGCATAACCTCCTCTGTATTCTTGAAGGCATTTTTCATTGATGAAGCCTGAATGAGGTAGTAGATGTTAGTACGTTTTTCCTTTTCAGTATTCTCATCAATTTCAATCATTTGAATTTTTACTTTATACCATTTGTCTGCACTTGGATCTTCATCGAAGAATACTTCCTTGAAAGATGCTATTTTCAGAGCATCAACATGCAGACCACCTGTTGCAAATGGAGTTACTTCTTCTATAATACGTTTTTCAGCTTCTGTGAACGACAAAGCATCAACAACATAATCCTCCTTGACGCTTTTTGTCAATCCATCTGCCATTTGCTTTTCGCTTTTCACTTTAGCTTCAAACCATATTGACGTTTTACAATTTAAACTCATAACCTAATCTATTTTATTCTTATTTATTAATTCCTAATTTCCCTAAATCCCTAATTCCCGAAATCTTTAAACTCTTTCTCCGAAGATTTTCGACCCCACTCGTACCATTGTGGAGCCACACTGCACGGCAATTTTGTAATCATTGCTCATTCCCCAGCTACGCTCACAAAAGTAATCGGCATCGGCAAAGAAATCTTTTTTAATTTCGTCGAAAAAATCGGCAGCTTGCATAAACTCATTGCGAATCTGGTCTGTGTCATTGGTAAACGATGCCATCATCATCAGTCCGCAGATTCTGACATTTTTCATCTTGCGCCACTCACCGTCGTTGAGCAACTGGCGGCAGTCGGCAGCGGTCAGCCCGTATTTTGTTGCCTCTTGGGCAATATGCAGTTCTAACAGTACGTCAATAACCCTGTTACACTTCTCGGCTTCCTTGTTTATTTCGCGTAGCAGCCGCAAAGAATCCACAGCTTCTATCATCGTGATATAAGGAGCAATGAAACGCACCTTATTGGTCTGCAGATGTCCGATGAAATGCCATTGAATATTCTCAGGAAGAATTTTTACTTTTTCTTGCAGTTCCTGTTCGCGGCTCTCACCGAATATTCTTTGCCCATAGTCATAGGCAGTCTGTATGCATTCAGCAGGGTGGAACTTGCTGACTGCAACTAACCTTGTACCTTCTGGTAAGGTGGCACATACTTCCTGTAGATTCTTCCTAATGTTCTGCATTAATCTCCTAATA
Organism: Prevotella sp.; assembly: GCA_045597685.1. Classification (GTDB taxonomy): domain Bacteria; phylum Bacteroidota; class Bacteroidia; order Bacteroidales; family Bacteroidaceae; genus Prevotella. Next base: position 14,434 of record JAZLKO010000026.1, on the reverse strand, counting down.
TAATATTTGCTACAGCAGAGATGTCGTTTACGTTTATCACCCCGTCGAAATTTGCATCAGCAGCTTGTGGGTCAAAGACCATGGGTGTCTCACCGAGTATGTCTGATGCTATAGCAGAAATATCGTTCACGTTGACCACATAATCGGCATTTGCATCACCGAGAAGAAAATGTGGCGCAGGATTGCCAAATGTGAATGATATTGTTGAGAAATAATCCTCGCCAAGTGTTTCTTCTCTGATTCCTGAAATGTCTTTTCCCAAGTATCCTGGCTTTGTGCAGAAATAATATTTTCCGTTGCTCTGATTTTTGTACACATCTTTACATTCACGCAAAACAGATGTTATGCTATCCGAGCCTGGATATGGGTCAGAATAATGGCTATCCATGTAGTCGTCAGAAGTAAAAGTCGTTGGTATGTTGCCATTGTAAATAGTATTGTTCAGCTGATATGAAATTGGAATAAATCCATCGGCAGGAACAAGTGTCATTGCTGTGGCACTTTTATAGATTTTTGTGCCTGTAGAGTCAGTGGATGTTTTGTAGCTGCTGTTAGGCGTCATGCTGTGTCCATTGTATGTAATATCGTGGATCAGCATACCATGACTTGGAATTGCCCTATTAGCTCCGATGCGTTGCACGTTCTCTATGATATAGTAATGTTTCCCACCTTCCGAGCCTTCAGGATAGACCTTGAACGCTTTTCCACCTTCCACCTGCAGAGGCTTCAGTGTGAGCGTTGAATCGTTGGTCAGTACCTCAAGGTTCATCCATCCAAAACATTCCCTTTCCCATGCCGAATAAGCATTTGGCGACAAACCACCATTGCCAAGATATTCGCCTCCATCCATCAAATCCCAATATTCGTAAGTCTGGTTGAGCATCTGTGCTGTTGATGAAGTGGAGTACAGGTCAGGCAAGCCTAATGTGTGTGAGAATTCGTGGCAGAACAGTCCGATACCGCTAACGTGTGGAGTAGGGTAGGTGGTAGGTTTTTTAATCAATTCACAACTGATGCCAATTCGGCTTGTCTTTACACCTTTCCCTGAATCGTAATTAACGGTTGTCACTTTAGGCCACATCAAGTCGGTCAATGTGGAATTCTGGCTCTGTGAATAGCTTGCGCATATAAAATAAACCAGGTCAATATATCCATTTCCATCCAAGTCGTATTGCTTAAAATCCACACTATCGGCAATTAGTGGGAGAGCATCTGACACAAGTTTTGGAACATTGTCCTCGCCCCCACCGTATGTTTTCAGGTTGTTTGGCAGTTTCACAGGACCAATCACATCAAATTGCGGATGGAACTGTCCGAAACTCATTTCCTTAAAGTATTCTGCAACGCTGGAATAATTTAGTGCCAAAGTACCATCGGCAAGATTTGGGTCAAGTGTTTCTGCATTCAGATAGGAATTAAAAATCTCCTTTGCATTGTCCCAATAGAAAGTGGAATCTTGAAACTCCACCAATATTACAAGAGCCTTCGGACTGCCATTATGTGGAAAATAGCCTGTAGGTACAGGTTCTGTTTTCGGCATGGTTGCGTTTTTGTTGCGCATCTTTATGAAACCGTCAGAAAAGAGGTTCCAATCCTGACTGTTGATAAGTTGCTGTTCGTAGAAAGAACGTTCATTCTTGTTGTGAGCCAATATGCCAGTAGAGGTCAGACCACCGTCTTTCGTTACTTTCGCAACATAGAGAGCATTATTCTCGGCAACAAGCAATGCCCCATCATCAGCAGTAATAAAATGACCAAACTCATCGCCATGTGCAACAATGGTAATCATCGTACCATCAGGCTGCGTGATAATCTGCGGCTCAGGGTCGGCTTTTGCAGCAAATGAATGCATTGGAAGATATGCCAATGTAATAGTAACTATAATAAGCGAAAGAAGTCTGATTCTGTTATACATTAATCTTCGTCGAGTTTTTGCATTCTTGCTTCAGGGAAGACATACTGTCCCTTATTCTTCGTTGTGCGATGGTCTATTGCATGCACAGGACAATGATGGTAGCAAGCCATGCAATTAGTGCAAGTGCCATCACATTTCCATACAGGCAACTTGTCATTGTTATAAGAGATATTTCCCACAGGACAAACCTTTGCACAAGTGCCGCAGTGAGTACATTTTGTTGCACTCACCTTGAAAGGCTTGTCGCTGATAAACATTTTGTTGAAAGGAATGCCGAGGATATAAGTCAGAATCCAAGGCACAGGACCTTTCGTTATTTGCGACACACCTTTTCTGCGATGGATGATGTATTCCGTGTAAATCTCGATATCGTGTGCAGCATCATTGAGTTTCCACTTTGCCTTTTCCTCATCGTCAGTATTGAATCCTGGCAGACACACATAACTTTCTGGCATAATCAGCGAAAAAGCAGCATGCAAATCCAATCCTACAGATTGCAAATCCTTCTTCATCACGTCCATGGCATTACCTATGCAGTCGCCAGCAGTCATTATCACATAGCAATAGACTCTTTCTGCATTCTGTATTTTCAGTTTTTTAACGAACTGGCGGACAATCTTTGGCGGCATCCAGCCATTAACAGGAAACACAAAACCAATCGATTCCAGATTGTCGTAAACAATCGGTTCACCATTGCTGTCCGCCTTCATGGCATCAGCAATATTTACTACTTTTTCTTTCAAGGCTTTTGCCAGATACATAGCAGCCCAACGGGAATTTCCCGTACCTGAGAAATTAAATATCATAGTTATAGTAACGTACTTGTGATTTAATCGTGCAAAAATAGATAATAAAATGCCAACCACCAAATTTTTTTCACGACTTTAACGATTATTGGCATATTGCGCCAAATATTTGCATCTCGTCTATTCTTTTGCTAATAACCGTTTTGGGTTAAAATGTGTGTATGAGTTACTGTCAGTGCACGGATTAACAAATAAATGTTAATTATGTACAGAAAAATGTATGAATCATATTGTTTTATCTGTAGAATTATGTAACTTTGCGGCAAAATATGTGCGGTAAAATGTAAGAATGTAGCATTGATATCTGCAGAAAAATGTATTGAAGGTATGGATAGATTTGTATATCAACAGCTTATAACATGGAAAGATGCAACCGCCAGAAAGCCTCTTGTGCTCAATGGCGCGCGGCAGGTAGGAAAGACATGGTTACTGAAAGAGTTTGCGCAACGAGAATATGCAAAGATGGCATATGTGGTATGCCGAAAGAACCCAATGGTAAAGGAGATTTTTAGCGCGGATTTCAATATAGAAAGAATTCTGCGAGCCTTACGCGCATTGACGGGTGTTGATATCACTCCGGGCAACACGCTTATTATTCTGGATGAGGTGCAAGATGTTCCAGAAGCTCTTGAGGCACTGAAGTATTTTCGAGAGGATGCTCCTGACTATCATATCGCTGTGGCTGGTTCATTGTTGGGTCTTTCGATACATGCAGGAACAAGTTACCCTGTCGGTCAGGTGAATACAATCAATATTTATCCCATGAACTTTGAAGAGTTCCTGTTGGCAAAAGGTGAGAAGCAGATGCAAGAACTCCTCAGTACGAGAGATTTCCAGACAATAAATCTGTTGCACGAGAAATATACAGACCTCTTGCGTCAGTATTTCTACGTTGGTGGGATGCCTGAGGCTGTGCAGGAATACATCAACACAGAAGGTTTGCAGTCGGTAAGGCGAATACATCGTGAAATACTCAAGGGCTATGACATGGACTTCTCAAAACATGCATCTGCCGATGAGGTTGAGCGTATCCGAATGGTATGGCAGACCATTCCTGCACAGTTGTTTCGCGAGAACAAAAAGTTTATCTATGGTGCTGTCCGCAAGGGGGCCCGCGCTAAGGACTTTGAGATTGCTATTCAGTGGCTATGCGATGCAGGCTTGGTTTATCGGGTAGAGCGTGTGTCTAAACCAGAGTTTCCTCTGAAAATCTATACCGAACAGAGCGCTTTTAAGCTCTATCTCTCTGATCTGGGATTGCTCGGAGCAATGGCTGATGTGCAACCAGCACAGGTCTTAGTGAATAACAACGTGTTCAAAGAGTATAAAGGTGGCATGACTGAACAATATGTATTGCAGCAGATGAAAAGCAAGGGTATAGAGGGCATTTATTACCATACAACAGACCAGTCGCGCCTTGAAATAGACTTTTTGATACAACGAGAAAGCAAACTTCTCCCCATTGAGGTAAAGGCTGAGGGCAACGTTCGTAGTAACTCACTATCTATGCTGTTGCAATCACGCAAGGAATTGCACGCAGAACGCTATTCGATGCTTCCATACAAAGAACAGGAGTCAATGACGAATGTTCCATTATATGCAGTATAGACGAAATTGATAGTACGTCCAAATTCATATCAGCGTCAGAGTCTATGAATTTTGCAATTATGTTTTCATTTGCTTGCGGAGGGAGGTTTTTAGGTCTTCTGATGCAAATGATGCAGTTATGGAATTAAGCATTATTGCCTTGACTTCGTCATCGGTGAGATTGAAAGTATAGATAACTTTTTCCCACTCTGTTTTGAGGTCAATGCCTTCTATGGATGGGTCGTCGGTGTTTATTGTGATAATCATACCTGCATTCAGGAAAGTGCGTATTGGCACTTCTGGCATGGATTTGAAAATGCCCGTCTGAACGTTGCTTGTAGGACAGATGGTGAGTGGTATTTTGTATTTTGCAAGGTGTTCAACCAGTGATGGGTCTTCCACACTTCTCACTCCATGATCAATGCGTATAGCACCAAATTTCAATGCGTTCCACACGCTTTCTGCACCATCAGCCTCGCCAGCATGAATGGAGAGAGGAATATTGTTTTCGTGCGCCAGCATCAGCACGTCTTCATAATCCTTTGTCGGGAATGGAGTCTCAGGACCGGCAAGGTCGAGAGCACATACGCCCTTCCCAAGATATTTCTTTGCCGTCATCACAGTCTCGGCATTGATGGCGTAATCAAACCCACGCATGCAGCAGACAATAAGATTTGCAGGCAGTCCGCTTCTGTTCATTCCATCGAGAGCAGCTTCTACAACTTGGTCTTGAGTGAGTCCCTTATCGCATGATTTTGACGGAGCAAAACGTATTTCAGCATAGATAATACCCTGTTCCTGCAACTCGCGGCACAGATTATATACTGCTGTGGAAATGCCTGTTTCAGTTTGTATCAAAGAGCATGGAAAAGCAAATTTGTCGAAAAAATCAGCTCGGTTCATCGTTTCAGGGTCGAAGCGCATCAGTCTTAGAAGTTCATCTTCGTCTTTTGGAATTTCAATACCCTGAATCTGTGCAAGTTCTTTCACGGAACTAACAGAAAGAGCCCCGTCTAAATGCAAATGTAAGTCAATAAGATTGGCAGTTGGTGTGTGTGTTGTTGTTATCATTGCAATTATGCCTTAAATTAATAATTGCGTGCAAAGATAAGTAAAAGGTTGTGGGTTATGGGTTGTGGGTTGTGGGTTTTAAGTTTTTTTAATAAAAAAACCGAAATTCTCTAACCTCTACCCTCTAACCTCTAATCTCTTTTGTTACTTTTGCAACATGATTGTGTGTATTGCAGAAAAACCGAGTGTCGCAAAGGACATTGCCCACGTGTTGGGGGCAAATATCTCTAAGGATGGTTACATGGAGGGTAATGGCTATCAAGTGACATGGACTTTCGGTCATCTGTGTTGTCTGAAAGAACCTAACGACTATACAATCAACTGGAAATCCTGGAGTTTAGCATCATTGCCAATGATTCCGCCACGTTTCGGGATTAAGCTTATTGATGATAAGGGCATAGCCAAGCAATTTGGTATCATAGAAAAACTCATGCAGAATGCCGACCGCATAATAAACTGCGGTGATGCTGGTCAGGAAGGAGAACTGATTCAGCGCTGGGTGATGCAGAAGGCTGGTGCAAAATGCCCTGTGCAGAGATTGTGGATTTCATCGCTCACCGAGGAAGCAATACGTGAGGGGTTCAACAATCTGAAAGACCAGAGTGAATATCAGTTGCTTTACGAAGCAGGACTCAGCAGGGCTATTGGCGACTGGCTGTTGGGTATGAATGCTACCCGACTTTATTCCATTAAATATGGGCAGAATCGTCAGGTGCTGTCGGTGGGACGAGTGCAAACTCCAACACTTGCCCTCATAGTGAACAGACAGAGGGAAATAGAAAATTTCAAACCAGAACAATACTGGATTCTGACTGTCAGATACAGGGATGTTGTGTTTAGTGCCACAAAAGGCAAGTTTGAGTCAGAAGAAGAGGGTAGGGCTGCATTAGGACTGATAACAGGAAAGCCGTTTACCATTACCAAAGTAGAGAAGAAAGATGGTAAGGAAGCACCACAGAAATTGTTTGATTTGACTTCGTTGCAGGTGGAATGCAATAAGAAATTCTCATATTCAGCCGACTTGACACTGAAACTTATTCAAGGACTATACGAAAAAAAGTTTACCACCTATCCACGTGTTGATACGCAATATCTAAGCGACGACATCTATCCGAAGTGTCCGAACATTCTTCGAGGATTGAGAGGCTATGAGCAATTCACTCAACCCCTCCTCAGCAAGCAATTGACAAAGAGTAAAAAGGTGTTCGACTCATCAAAAGTCACCGACCACCATGCCATTATTCCGACAGGTGTGCCTACGCAAAACCTGACCGACATGGAGAAAAATGTCTATGACCTGATAGCACGGCGATTTATTGCTGTTTTCTATCCCGACTGCAAGTTTGCCACTACCACAGTATTGGGAACAGTTGAGGATTTGGAGTTCAAGGCAACAGGAAAAACCATCCTTTCAAAAGGTTGGCGGGAACTGTACAGTGATGCTGAGATTACCGATGGTAAGGAAGAAAACGCTGACGAGCCAGCCAACAAAGTGCTGCCTGTGTTCACGGTTGGAGAAAGCGGTGAACACGTTCCCGATTTGGCAGAGAAATGGACTACTCCTCCAAAACCATATACGGAAGCCACATTGCTGAGAGCAATGGAGACAGCAGGCAAGTTTGTGGAAGACGAAGAGCTGCGTGCCGCATTGAAGGAAAATGGAATAGGCAGACCGTCATCAAGGGCTGGGATAATAGAAATTCTTTTCAAGCGTGGCTACATCGTGCGCAAGAGAAAGACTCTGATAGCAACCCAGACTGGATGCGAACTTATTGACCTTATCCATGAGGAACTGCTGAAAAGTTGTGAACTCACTGGCATCTGGGAAAAGAAGTTGCGCGATATTGAGCACAATAAGTATAAGGCAGGCAATTTCATTGCCGAACTGAAAGAACAGATAACCCAAATTGTGAATCAGGTGCTTGCCGACAATTCCAACCGACGAGTAGCCATCGCTGCAAATGCTCAAAAAGATTAACGCAACGAAACCGCAAAACCGCAAAACCGTAAAACCGCAACTTACATAATAAGACAATGAAACAATACATAAACTTGCTTAATCGTATTTTGGACGAAGGGGCAAAGAAAACCGACCGTACAGGAACTGGGACATTGAGTGTCTTCGGCAATCAGATGCGTTTCAATATGGCAGACGGATTTCCTCTGCTGACAACGAAAAAACTACACCTGAAGTCTATTATCTATGAACTGCTGTGGTTTTTGAAAGGCGATACCAACGTGAAATATCTGCAGGAACATGGTGTGAGAATATGGAACGAATGGGCAGATGAAAATGGCGAACTCGGTCCTGTGTATGGTCATCAGTGGCGTTCATGGCCTGATTACAATGGTGGTCATATCGACCAGATACAGAATGTTATCGACCAACTGAAAAACAATCCTGATTCGCGCCGTATGATGGTGTGTGCATGGAATGTAGCCGAAGTGGAAAAAATGGCTCTGCCTCCTTGCCATTGCCTGTTCCAGTTCTATGTTGCCGACAATAAACTGTCCTTGCAACTCTATCAGCGTAGTGCAGACACCTTTCTTGGTGTACCTTTCAACATTGCCTCATACGCATTGCTGCTGCAGATGATGGCACAGGTGACTGGTTATGGAGTAGGTGATTTTATACATACTACAGGCGATACTCATCTGTATTTGAACCATCTTGAGCAGGCTCGCTTGCAGGTGACACGTGAACCACGCAAACTGCCTGTAATGAAACTCAATCCTGATGTGAAGTCATTGTTCGACTTCCAATATGAAGATTTCCAGTTGGAAGGCTACGACCCTTGGGATCATATCAAAGCGGAAGTATCGGTGTAGTTGGAATGTGTGTGCTGCGGATAGCCCATTCTTTTGGATAGAGGTTATTGGCACGATTTCCTATGTTTTTCGCAAAACCTAATGGAAAGTGTTTATAAGTGATAAGCACTATTCCTTTTGGTGTGTCGGCTGCAAGTCTGATGGCTTCGCGGCGAAGATATTGGATGGCTTGATTGTAATCCACATCGACTGTAGTGTATTTGCTCAAGTCAACGTCTGAGGCAAGTGCTTCGGAAATGTTGCCCATGTTGTTGTTTTGATATTCTTCAGTCATAAAGTGTAGATTGCAAGTTGGTAGTTTGGGGCTTTGCGGTTCATTGAACCTTAATCCATTATTCCCGTTTTTCCTCATGATTGAGAAAAACAGTCCTTCGCCTTTGGTCAGACCAGGTATGAAACGATATACGGGAGCGTCAAAACCTTTGAGCAATGAGCCTGTGATGTTCCACGAAGGTTGTGTTGCAACGGGTAGCAGTTCAGCTCCAAGTTCTTCACAAATCCATTTCACGTTTTCCTCGTTTTCAAGAGTATTGAACGTGCAGGTGGAGTAGATTAGCAGTCCACCAGGAACAAGGCAGTCCCAAATATCTGAAATTATTTCGCGTTGCAACGTGCGGCATTTCCTTACGTTTTGCTGCGACCATTCTTTTATTGCCCCTTCATCTTTGCGGAACATACCTTCACCAGAACATGGCACATCTGCCAAAACCACATCAAAACACATTTTGTTCTTCTTGAAGTCGCGAGGATAATTGTTGGTTACAAATGTGTTTTTTGCACCGAATTTAATGATGTTTTCAGCCAGAATGTTCGCCCTGTTGCGGATTGGTTCGTTGCTGATGAGCAAAGACTCTGGAGTGATGAAACTGCGGGCAACGGTGGATTTTCCACCAGGAGCAGCACATAGGTCGAGCATTTTCACATCCTGATGAATATATTGTCCGATGGCTTGTGCAAGAAACATGGATGAAGCCTCTTGAACATAATACACGCCAGCATGAAACAGCGGATCGAAAGTGAAATCAGGTCTTTCTGTCAGATAGTATCCATATTTGCACCAAGGCACAGGCTTGTCTATCAGGTGGCAAGCATTTTCATCGATTCCATCGTGCAACTTAAAAGGGTTTATTCTTATGCTTGCAGGGGCAGGCTCCTCGAAAGCTGACAGATAGCTGTCGAAGAGTTCATCTCCAAACAGACTCTTTGTGTAATCAATAAAATCCTGTGGCAGATTCATTGTCGGTGGGTTTTATAAATTCACAAAAATCATAATCATGCAAGTGCTTGTCGTCAGCATGATTATGTTCTCGTTTTATCTCTTTCCACTTTGTGAAATCTATTTCTGGGAAATACACGTCTGCATCCGTTGGTTCATCATCAATAATAGTCAGGTAGAGTTTGTCGGCTATGGCGTACATCTGTTTATAAATGTATGCACCACCAATGATAAAAATTTCCTCATTCTCGCCACACGATGCGATGGCAGCCTCAGGCGAGGTAAACCATTCTGCTCCTTCCTTATCGGCTGGAATCTCGTTAGGGAAGGCAATTACAAGGTTTCTCCTGTCAGGCAGCGGACGCTTTGGCAACGACCTGAATGTGTTGAGTCCCATAAGAACGGTATGTCCTTTAGTAATGGTCTTGAAATGTTTAAGATCGTTTGGCAGATGATAGAGTAAATCATTGTTTTTGCCAATTGCAAAATTTTTCGCTATTGCTACTATTATTGAAATCATTTTTTATGCGGTTTTATGGTTATGGGTTATGGGTTGTGGGTTAAATTGCAAAATTAATAAAATCGTAAATAAATTGTGAATTCGTAAATTGTAAATTGTTTTGTCTTAACTCCTTAACTTCTTTAACTTCTTAACTCCTAAACTGACTCTGATTTTGAACTTTAAATCATTATTAATTATTAATTATTAATTGTTAGAGCCAGCTGTCATCGGGTTCGGGGTCTTCTTCTTTTGGTTTTGGCTTTGGCAGATTCTTGAGCTTGCCATCTTTATCGAATAGTCCGTAAGTGGTGCGGAGCACACGGAATTCTGTACGACGGTTTATCTGGTTGCAAATCTGCTGTTTCTCTTCATTCATGCTCTTGATAAATTCTTCTGTCAGCACATCGCCTTCTTTCAGCCAATCATATTTTTCAGCCATTTTCTTGTTTACAGTCTTTGGTACACGCTTTCCGAATCCTTTCGGAGTGAGGCGGTCTTTTGCGATGCCATGCTCCACAAGATATCTGCACACTTCGGTGGCACGTTGCTGAGAGAGTTTGTCATTGAATGCGTCAGAACTGTAATAGTCGGTATGCGCACCTAATTCTATTGTCACATTTGGATTTTCATTCAGCATGGTAACGAGTTTGTCGAGTGCTTCTGACGATTCTGGTCGTAGTGTTGCCTTACCGAAGTCAAAGAAAATATTGTCAATCAGCACAGGTGCTCCGATAAATGCAAGTGGGAACTGGATAGTATATTCCGTGGTTTTCTTTACGCTATCAACCCTAATTGCTTCCTGATGGTTGAGGTAGCCCTTGCATGTACCCAACATAATATAATCCACGCCAGGCTGAATGACGTAAGTGAATGAGCCATCGGTCTTCACGCTGAGTCTCTTGTTTGTGCCGTCGTTTCCCACCAGATAGACTATTGCTCCAGGCAGTTCATAGCCGTCCATTTCATAAACCCAACCTTTCAGCACCTGTATGCCTTCATCCTTTTCAAAAGAATAGATATGATCCCAGCCTTTGCCATCACCTCTGTTGGATGAGAAATATCCCCTGTTATAGACACCTTCGAAAGTCATTCCGAAATCATCACCTGCCGAGTTGAGCGGATAGCCTGGGTGTTCCATCTGCCAATGTCCGCTGGTATCGATTTTTGCAATGAAAATATCAAGACCGCCTAAGCCAGGATGACCGTTGGATGAGAAATAGAGGTCACCGTTTGGACGGAAAGTAGGAAACATCTCATCGCCAGGAGTGTTCACAGGTTCACCAACATTTTCCACACCACCCACGATGCCATCACCGATGCGTATTCTCCAGATGTCGAGTCCGCCTTTTCCTCCAGGCATGTCGCTCACAAAATAAAGCCAGTTGCCATCAGGCGAAACAGCAGGATGAGCAAAACTGGAAAGAGTGTCGCGTGTTAGTTCCACTTTAGTACCCTTGCTCCATGTTGCGTCAGAACGGTTCGACGACATGATTTGTGCATACCGAGGATAGTCTGGGTCGGTGGTGCACTGGGTATAGTACATCTTTCCATTGTCAGGAGTTACGCACGATGCTCCTTCGTCATCAGCTGTATTGATGTCACCTTCAGCAGGTTCAGGTTTAGTCCATTGTCCTTTGTCATCTTTCTGGCTATAGAAAATATCTCCGCATTTGATGCCTGTGATACCACTGTATTCATCTCCCGTGGCATCGTTTCTGGTTGATGTGAAGTAGATAAATTCTGAATCATCGCCCAACAGCATTGGCGAAAAGTCCGACCGCCGTGAATTGAAGAAAGATTCCTTCTTTACGGTATATTCCGAACCTGCCTCTTTCCATTCTGGAGCTTTTTCGGCAGAAACAGAACCAACACGCATCAACTTCTCTACGTTTGCATTCAAATGGTAACGCTTCACGGAATCCGTTGAAAGGTTTGAAATTGCGTAGGCATACATCAGATTGTCTTTTGGCGGAAGCAGTTGGTAAGGACTTTCCACTATCGGAAAACCTGGTACAGGATATTTCAGCAGTCCCATGTAGCCAGTATGACTGTAATTCTTTATGCGTTTTGGCTTTTCTTGCTGTTTCTGCATGGCTTTTTCCCTTGCCGCTGCCTCTTTTGCCTTCAGGGCCTCTTCTTTTTCTAATTGCTTTTCCTTGGCAATTTTTTCACGTTCCTCTTTCAGTTGTCGTTCTTCTTCTCGTGCTTTGTTGGATTCTTCTTGATAGCGGGCAGTAATGGCAGCCACATCAACGCTACTTTTGCGCGATGTTATCTCCTGCCGTTGTGCTTTCAGTTTGAGCACCTGCTGGCGCAGTTCTTCGCTCTTAGTCTTCAACTCGTCGTTGTGCTTTCTCAGAGCATCAACCTCGGCATAGTATTCATCCTTTGTGATTTTTTTCTTCGTGCGTTGGTTGAGTAGTTTCTGTCTTTCTTTCGAGAAATTATTTCTTTCTTTAAGGATGGCAGCACGCTCGTCTTCCAGTTCGTCGATTTTTATCTGAATCTCTTTTATCTCTGCCGCCTTCTGTTGATTTTCTGCCTTTTGCAGTTTTGCTTTCTCTGCTGCAACGGCTTTCCTTATGCGTTCACGCTCTTTGCGCAAATCCTCTTTTTCTTCCAAAGCCTCTTTGCGCAGTCTGATTTTTTCCTCAGCAGCCTCTTTTTTCAGTCGTATGGCTTCTGCTTCACTATCCTTCAAGGCCTGCTCTTTTTCCTTTTCAGCATTTTTTTTCAGTCGGGCTTCTTCCTCAGCAGCCTCTCGTGCCATTGCCTCACGTTCCAGTTGGGCAATCTTTATCATTTTTGCTCGTTCATTTTCAGCCTTTTTTATAAGTTTTTCCTTGGCCTTCAGTGCTTTGTCAAGTTTTTTTATCATTTTCTTGTCGCCTGACTTCCTGATGGCTTCTTCATCTTCTAATAGGATAGGGTAGCGGGCTTTGGCGATAGAATCTTGTTCTTCATAGTCGATCTCAAAATTCTGGTCGCTTTCTTTTACCGTCTCGCGGCGATTCATTCTGAGTTTGGCATTGCGCAATGAGTCTTGAGTGAAATCTTCGCGGCTCATCATATAGGCATTATCTTCCAATCCGCTATCAAATTCCTTTGCAGCATCTTTGTAACTGGCATTCATCATCAGCATCTGTCCAAGTCGCAGATTTGTCAGCGAATCTGTAATACCGTAGCGGATAGCGTTTTTGTATGAGCCAATTGCGCGGGTAGGGGAGTTGAGCTTATAATAGCAGTTGGCCATCATCAGAGAAACCTCACCACGCAGTTTCTTGTTCGATGCTGGCACCATCCTGTAAGCCGAGCGGAATTCCTCGGAAGCTTCATAGTATTCGCCAAGTTCGAGCAGAGCATTGCCTTTGTTAATGCGCTTTTCTACCATAGTACAAGCCTGCAGCATAAAAAGCACACACAACGATGCAAAAATCAAAAGACAATGTTTCATATTTAATATAACTATAAATTTACCGATTTATTGTATATAAGGTGTGTTCTATAAATTATAAAATGATATGAACTCTTATGGTAGCCTTCGTTTTGGATGCTTTCAGTTTCTTTTTGGCATCTTCCTCTGCTTAAATCAATTGCATAGTAAACTATGCGCTTGCTTTAACCAAAGAAATCTGCTCAAAAATAATTCTGAAATCATCTCAATATAATTTATAGAACCCACCTAAAGTTGTTTGGTCGTAGTAACAACCCTGCTAAAGAACGCTTTTTTTGAATTCGAGTGCAAAGTTACAGCATTCGTTTTTGTCATTCGTGCGATTCCGTGCGATAGTGGCACATTTCAATTAGTTGTTACAATTTACCTTTGTTACCCTCAATTTCGGCAACGCGAATGACCATAATCCCACTAAATCCCTTCAAAACATGGCCAGAATATTGAAACCGACAACCATTCACATTATGCCAAGTACGGGGAAAAACATCGGAACAAGGGGCTTATGCATACCTTTTGACACCTGAATGAGCAATGATTTGATTCAAGTTTCTCAAGTTCTTCAAACTTTCGAAACTTGAATATTTTGGTCTTATTCAAAAAGGCTGAGTTGTTACTATTTTTTGTAAAAAAGTTAAAAAAACATATAATTTGAGATTTTCTTGCTATCAGATGATTGAAATTAGAAAAAAAACTGTACCTTTGCGCTCAAAGAGCGCGAGCAACACAAAATACGTGAATCTAAAAGACTCTTAAACAATATTGAATTATGGCAGCAAACGACATAGAAGGACGTTACCTCAGCCCACTTACGGACTACGGTTTTAAGAAAGTGTTTGGTGATAAGGACATTATGATTGCCTTTCTCACCGACTTGCTTACCCCAGTTTCACCTATCAAGGATGTAATATTCCTTGACAAAGAGATGGAAGCTGACGGAGATGACATGCGTAGCGTAATCTATGACCTCCGTTGCAAGACTCAGGACGGCGGCGAATTTATTGTTGAAATGCAAAACAACGGACAGATGCATTTCAGCAACCGCATCCTCTACTAT
>JAZLKO010000025.1:0-24067 GCA_045597685.1 Prevotella sp. | reverse complement strand
ATGACGTGCAGGCAGCTGATTGAATACGGGCTTGACAAATTGGGCAAATCATTATCAGGTGTAACGTATTTTTTGGTTTAAGACCAGGTAATTTTGAGGAGTATTGATGTAATTATATTTGATTATGTTTGTTTGAATTTTGTTTTCATTTTTTGGCTCGCTTGTCTGTGAAGATAGGCGGGCTTTTTGGTTAAAATATGTAAAAATGTTAACGATGTTAACGATGTTAACCGTTATTTCAGCGAATTTGGAACTTTAATTTGGTGGTTTGGTGATTTAATCCACTTCGTGGCTTTTCTTCCTTGTGCTTCGCATCCTTTGAAATGATGTCAAGGTTGTGATGCCCTTTTGGCCAGACTTCTCTTGACTTTTGGAGCGTACAATGGAACTCGTAGTCGGGATAGTTCATCTGATAAGTACGGGCATTAGCATTATGATTATAATAGATTTGATTTGGGATCAAAAAAAAGGAAACGAGATGTTTCCTTTTTTTGATTATTTATGCCAAAGTGACGTGGGGTCTTATTTCAATCCTCTGCCTTTTAGGAATGCTGTATTGTCAGGTTCACGTCCAGCGAATTGTCTGAAGAGAACATCAGGCTCTTCACTTCCACCCTTCTCAAGGAATGTTTCTTTGAATTTCTTAGCCAATTCAACGTTGATGACATTACCACTCTGCTCGAAAATAGAGAAAGCATCTTTATCGAGAACCTCTGCCCAAAGATAGCTGTAGTAACCAGCACTATAATCGCTTGAGAAGATATGATTGAAGTAAGTAGTGCGGTAACGTGGAACGATTTCACTGATAAGTCCCATTTCCTTGCACACCTTTTCCTCAAACTGGTCGATGTCGATGCCTTCGATGCTTTCCAGTTCGTGCCACTTCATATCAAGGATAGATGCAGCACAAAGTTCTGTTGTAGTGAATCCCTGATTGAAGAGTAATGAGTTATTAATTTTTTCCACGAGTTCGGCAGGGATGGATTCTCCCTTTTCATTGACAGCATACTGCTTGAGAAATTCTGGTTGGAAAGCCCAATTCTCGTTGAACTGTGAGAATGTCTCAACGAAGTCGCGCTTAACATTCGTACCGCTCACACTCTTGTAAGTACATTTTGTAAGTAGTCCGTGGAGAGCATGACCAAATTCATGGAAAACAGTCTGCACCTCATCAACTGTGAGATAGTCTTGCAGGTTTGCCACATTAACGATGATTGGTCGCACCTCATTGCCATTTGCATCGACATACTGCTCACGTATTCCATTCATCCATGCCCCACCCCTCTTACTGTTGCGAGGCAGATAATCAGTGGTAAAGATTCCGAGCAAAGAACCATCGTCAGCAGTGACCTTATATGTGGTAACCACATCTTTATTATACGCTGGAACATCTTCAAGCTTCTCCATATTAACTCCATAGAGTGTCTTTGCAGCAAGGAAGATTCCGTTCACCACATTTTCCAGTTTGAAGTAAGGCTTGGTGAGTTTTTCATCGAGATCATATTTGAGTTTGCGCACTTTCTCGGCATAGTACCACCAGTCCCAAGGCTGAATCTTTGTTCCTGCTTCCAATTTGCCTGCTGCAATGTCCTCGTCCATGATTTTCTGCATTTCCACCACTTCTTCTTTTGCTTTCTTGACAGATGCCTGCATGATACCATCGAGGAAGGTATCTACAGTCTCAGGATTGTGAGCCATCTTGTCGTTCAGACGATATTCTGCAAAATTCTTGTAACCAAGCAAATGAGCCTTCTGAATGCGTAGTCCCATCACATCCTTAATGAGTTGCTGGTTGTCGTTCTCATTGCCATTGTGTCCTCTCATGGTGTATGCCTTGAACATCTTTTCACGCAAAGCACGGTCTTCGGTAGTTGTCATGGCATTAGGATAGTCCGACACGCTGATACCAAACTCACTCTTGAAAGCATTACTTTCGTTCAGAATGTTTTTACCAATCTTCTGAACCTTTGTAGCAAGGTCAACATTTATCTTGCTGATTTCTTTCTGTTTGTCTTCAGGGAGGTTGATACCATTATTCAGGAACTGATTATAGTGACCTTTCAGCACCATCTGCTGTTCGCGGGTGAATTTGCTCTGGTCGCCATTGTAAATAGCCTCAACACGCTTGAAAAGTTCCTTATTGAAATAAATCTTATCAAAATGTTCCGACTCCATCGGAGTGATAATCTGCATGATGGAATCAAGTTCATCAGTAACATCAGTCTCATTGATGTTGTAGATAACACCATTAACTTTACTGAGAAGACCTCCAGATAGTTCTAAAGGAGCAATAGTGTTTTCAAAAGTAGGTGCGTCTTTGCACGAGGTGATGGCTTCGATTTCAGCCACTTGCTGTTTGATGCCTTCCTCAACTGCTGGCACATAGTCTTCGGTAGTAATCTCGTCAAACGGAGGAATGCCGTAAGGAGTGTCCGACTCCGTAAGGAATGGATTAGTTCTTGTGCATGATGTAATAATCATTGCTGCTACGATTAGGATTAAATTTTTCATATAAATATTGGTTTTTAGTTCCGGATTTTCCGGATTTTCCGGATTTTCCGGATTTAATAATTAGTTATCTTTATTAGCCATAAAAGCTTCAACATCATCTGGATGGTAAGGAATAATCTTTTCGCCAAGCACGCGACAGCCTGTTTCGGTTATCAGAATATCATCCTCCAACCTTATGCCGCCAAAGTCCTTATATTGTTCAATCTTGTCATAGCACAGGAAATCAGCATGTTTGCCTTCAGCCTTCCACTTGTCGATAAGTGCTGGGATGAAATATATTCCAGGCTCATCGCTCAGCACAAATCCTGGTTGCACTCTGCGTCCACAACGTAAACTGCTGGTACCGAACTGTGTTGATGGTCGCACCTCATCGTCGAAGCCCACATAAATCTGTCCCAAACCTTCCATGTCGTGACAATCCATTCCCATCATGTGACCAAGACCATGCTGAAGGAACATTGCATGTGCCCCCGCTTGCACGGCAGCCTCAGTATCACCTTTCATCAGTCCAAGTTCTTTAAGCCTATCGGTCATCAGTCGGCAAACGTCAAGATGCATATCTATCCATTTCATGCCTGGATGAGCTTTTTCAATAACCAAATCATGGCAAGCCTCAACAATGGAATAAATATCTCGTTGCTTCTGAGTGAATTTGCCACTAATAGGAGTGACACGGGTATTATCTGAACAATAATTATTCACCGTCTCTGCCCCAGCATCGCAAAGCAGCAACCGTCCTGCTTCCAAAGGAGCGAGCGACGGACTGCCATGGAAAATCTCACCATGCATACTGACGATAGAACGGAACGAAACCATTGCTCCACGTCCAACAGCAATTCCTTCCATGATACCTTCTAATTCCTTTTCGGTAACACCAGGGCGCACAGCTTTCATCACTGACGTGTGCATTTCATAACTAATAGCCATCGCACGTTCAATCTCGGCAATTTCCTCAGCCGACTTTACTGAACGCATTTCCACAACAGCTTTAATCAAATCCAGACTCGCATTCTCCCTCGTCTTCAAAGGATGAAGACCAAGCAAATCACCAATCTGAATCATGGTGTCGAATCTGCATGGGGGCAAATAATGAACCTTACTTGCACCAGCAACAAGGTCGTTCAGTTTGCTCAATGGTGCAGAGTTAGCCACACCAATTTCTTCTGCCAAATCCTGGATAGAAGGAACGAAACCTGTCCAGATAATATCTTCTATGTCAACATCATCACCAAGAAGATACTCTTTGTTGTTGTCGATATCTATGACTCCAATCAGTCCTTCCTGATTGTGACCGAAGTAATACAAGAAACTACTATCCTGACGGAATATGTAAGCATTAGAAAGATAGTTTGCAGGAGCATTGTTATTGCCAAAAAACAATAGCATACCACTGCCTATCTTTTTCTTCAATACCTCTCTGCGGAGGATGTAAGTTTGTTTGTCAAAAAATACCATAATTTTTGTGTAATTATTTCAGAATTATTGATGCTATTGCAGCGATGTCATTTACATTGACCACACCATCACCATTTGCATCGGCAGCATCAACGTAATATTTCTCTTGTGGCATTCCTAAAATGCCATTAGCAACAGCCGCAATATCGTTCACATTGATAACGTTATCACCATTGGCATCACCTTTTTCAAATGGCTTATAACGCACAATCTGAATGGTTTTGTAATCGTAATAATAATTATCTTTCTTGAAACGGCAGATGAAATTGACAGTCGTCAGCGGATAGGTTGCATCATCAGTAAGATTGACCTGCACCTTTCCGTCATGGCTTATGATTTCAGGATGGTCACTATACCAAGTCAGCTCTGCACCATAGTAAGTCGCAGGCATTTTCCCTAAATCCAAGTCGCCAGTCAGCCTACCACTTTTCACAGGCAGATTTGCTCTTATTTTCTGATAGTTGTAATCCACAGCCATGTTTCCATCGGCATTTATGCCCCATACTGCCACTCCCTGTGCACTATGCGCCATGAAGCAGACAGTCTCCATATTTGTGCCGCTCACATGTTGCGGAAGTATAACACCATTGTATGTTGTGCTGCCAAACTTTATCTGGATATAAGATTTCTTAGCCGTTGTGATTTTCCATGTGCCGGAATAATCACCCGTCACGCTACCGTTTTCGTGCAGATAGATAGTCTTTTCAGTTTGGAAAGCCCTATTGGCAAAGTCTATTCTGTAAGGATGCATCACTATTCTGTAAGTCCCCACAATATCGTATGTAGAACAAATCTGGCGTGCCTCAATGCTGTCCTGATTATATGCCCCATCAGTATATTCGTAAGGCGAAGCTACCAGCCATCCTGTTGCATTCTGATACATCTGGTGCACTCTCACCTGATGCCCCTCGCCACCGTTTGCAAAACGGGTGTGATACACAATAAAGGCTTTTCCGTCATCATCCACCATTGCTGAGTTATGCCCCTGAGCCAACTCTGCATCGTTCATATTGTCTAATCGGTACGAGCCAAACAGGCGATTGCCTGAATTCGACGTTGCCGATGGACCATAGTTCATCATGTAGGAAGTATAGGTTGCTTTATTTCCCTTTGAATCAACGTAAGTTCCATCTGGCGTAGCACAACGGAAATATCGCATTTCGTAGCCCTTGTTCGACTCTAATCCACCATACGATATAAACAAATAATAATAATTTCCAATCTTTCTTATATACGACCCTTCTCCAGAAACATAATAGCCACCTGCAATCTTCTTTCCGAAATATGGATCTGTGGTGATGCCGTCGCCACTACCCTGTAGCGTATATTTCACCGTATAGTCGCGCAGTCCGTTGTTCTTGTCGAGTTTGAGAATAAAAATTCCTCCACTCCAACTGCCATACGACATCCACAATTCGCCCGAATCGTCGAAAAACACGCATGGGTCAATGCTATTAGGATAGCGCCTACCCCAACTTCCACCTACAAGATAGCGTGAAGGCAACGAAGTAATATCCTGCAACCCTGGCACCAGTTTTATGTCGGTCTGCTTCCATGTCTGGTTTGCCAAGTCAGTCCATTGGAAACCCGAAAACACCACAGGTCCCTGATAGGTATAAGGTCCCCCCACCTTATCGGCAGTAAGCATCACAATCACGCTACGCCAGTTGTCACCATTCAGGCTCATATACATGCACCATTTCTCCATGTTAGGATTCCAGATAATGTCGGGAGCCCACTGGTTGCCACCGATATTTGGATTTGCTTCGGTATAACGCCACTGTTCACCGTCGTATGTACCAAAATCAACTTCCACAATCTCCGAGCCTTTCAAAACTTTCACCTTTTTCACAGCATTCACCCTATAAGGAGAAGAAGATGAAAAACTCCAATTAGCCCTCGACCAGTCCTTTATATTCACCGACTTGCCACCAGCAAGATGCGAGCCATAGACATAATAAGTTTTTTGCGCACCAGTATTATCCGTCACAATCGATGGATCATGGACAGAAACATGTGCAATAGCTTGCGTCTTGTACTGCTTGCCTATCACCGAACCCCCTATCGCAATCAAGGAATCCTTACTCTGCGCCATTAACAATAATACAACAGCTTGCATCAAACATATACATAAAATTCTATTCATTTAATAATTTTTACGTTTGAAAAGTCAGAAAAGTATCACGAGAAAGAAAAATAGTTTTCATTTCACATTTTTCCTAGTCATATAACAGATCTATTTTGGCGCAAAAATATTAAATTAATATAATATAAACAAATAATTTATGCATTTTTGACACTATCCGCACATTTATGTAACTAAAAACCTGACACTGACTGTGGAAAGAGTCAGAAAGGTCGAAAAATTCGCTAAGGTTTTCACGAATTTTGGACTTGGGGATGTGGTTAAGCAACGATAAGGCGGAGGTAAGGTGGCTATTAAGTAAAAATGACAGTCGCTAACTTGACTGAGACTTGTGAATTAAAAAATCTTAATTGTGCATTGTTAATTGTGTATTGTGAATTAAAAAATCATAATTATCAATTGCGAATTATCAATTGTGAATCAAAAAAACTTGTTTTTTCTTACTTTTGCAGCATGAAATGAAAATGACTATGACTTATATGTTGTTATTTATAGAGAGTTTTAAAATAAAGTTTATTGAAGGCAATGCAGGATTCATGTCTTTGGTTGCTTTGGCATTGGTATTAGGACTGGCTTTCTGTATTGAGAGGATTATCTTCCTTACTTTGTCGGAAATAAACAATAAAAAGCTGCTAAAACAAATCGAGGAGAACCTGAAGGCTGATAACGTGGAAGGAGCAAAGGATATTTGCCGCAATATGCGTGGTCCTGTGGCAAGCGTGTGCTACCAGGGGTTGCTGCATATAAAGGAGCAAATGGACGATATACAGCGTTCGGTTTCAAACTATGGTGCTGTGCAGCAGAGCAATCTTGAGAAGGGGTGTTCGTGGATAAAACTCTTTATTGCCATGGCTCCATCGTTTGGATTTCTCGGTACTGTTATCGGCATGGTGATGGCATTCGACAATATTGAGGTGGCTGGTGACATTAGCCCAACTATTGTTGCTTCGGGTATGAAGATGGCACTGATAACTACTATTTTTGGTATTATCGTGGCTTTGGTTTTGCAGGTGTTTTATAACTACATCCGCTCAAAGATAGAAAACATAAATTCTCAGATGGAAGAAAGTTTCGTCACATTGATGGACATGATTTCACAGTACAAGAATGGCAAAGAGAATTAAAGTTGGTTTGATACTGCTTATCGCAGTGGTCTTCGCACTGTTCTACTTAGTGGAATACGATCTTCCCTGGGGCAAGAATCCCGCTATGATTGAGCCGCTGCTGACTCCGCTTGTAATATGGATGAGTATAGGAATGGTTGTTGTGGCAGTGGCTGCAGCTACCGCAAGCATCTGCATAGGTCTGCGCACTGGCAATCACAAAAATGTAATCAACAACATTCCTTTAAAGAAAATCAGTTGGAGGATTGCTGTTGTCATTATTGCCTTGCTTAGCCTATCGTTTGGCTTTGGCAATACTGATCCTATTGCTGTGAATGGGAAAAGTTACGATGACAGCATGTGGCTCAGAATTGGTGACATGATAATCATTACATCTATGGTGCTGTTTCTTGTGGCTTGCGTATTGATGATTGTTTCGTCTGTGATAAACAAAAAATCATAAGGTTATGTTGTTTAGGAAGGATTATGATGCGGATAATGCGATGGAGTTGAACACAACTTCTACTGCTGACATTTCGTTTATTCTGCTAATATTCTTTCTTGTCACCACTTCTATGGATAGGAATTTCGGACTAATGCGACAATTGCCGAAATCGGTACCTGAAGACATAGAAAAAACGGACAAGACCATTGACCGCAGAAATGTTTATGAGATAAACGTCTGCAACGGAACAATATTAGCTAATGGCGAAAATATTGCAAGCGATAAGCTATGCGCACAGTTGAAGGAGTTTATCATGAATCCTGAACACAATCCTAATCTTGCAGAAAGTCCGGAAAAGCACTTGATAGTGGTGCACACTGATGGTGATGCAACGTATGATGACTATTTCAAGGTTGAAAACCAGATTGTGAACGCATACAATGAACTGCGGCAAGCCGAAGCGCAGAAAAGATTTGGCAAGGATTACAAAATGCTGACTGACAGGCAGGTGAAATCCATAAATCTTTCCATTCCGCAAATGGTTTCGGAACCATGAATGCCAAGGCATTAATTGACAATTGATAATTGATAATTAATCCGCAAGGCTCATGTCTTAACTCCTTAACTCCTTTAACTCCTTAACTCCTTTAACTCTTTAACTCCTCACAACCTTAAAACCTCATGAGTATTTTCAAGAAAAACTTTCAGAAAAATGATGTCCCAAAGTTGAATACGGCTTCACTTCCAGACCTGATTTTCACTGTGCTATTTTTCTTCATGATTGTCACTCAGATGAGGCATGGGGATGTTTTGGTGAGATTCACACAACCTAATGGTAAGGAGCTGACCAAGCTGAGCCAGAAATCATCTGCCACATATATTTATGTGGGCAAGGATATGAATAACGATAACGAAAACGATAACGGTAATGGTAATGGTAATGGGTACACGATACAGATTGATAATCAGATTGTCAGTCCCGAACAGGTTTATTCCTACATGATAAAAAAGACCGAAAACATGACAGAGGCCGAAAAGTCGAAAGTAGTAATAAACCTCAAAGCCGACAAAAACGTACCAATGAGCATTATTCTCAATATAAAAGAGAGTCTGAAAAAGGCAAATACCAGACTTGTTCACTATTCTGCCAATGAAAAAGATTAAGGTAATCACTGGAGGGATAGGCTCTGGAAAGAGTTATGTGTGTGAGCTGCTTAGAGGAAAGGGGATCAATGTTTACGACTGTGATTTCCATGCCAAGCGACTGATGAGGGAAAATGAAGATGTGATAGACGGATTAAAAAAAATTATTGGAGGAAATGCTTACATAGGGAACAAACTTAACAAGCCCGTTATTGCACAATTCTTGTTGGACAATGCCAATAATACCAAGGCAATAAACAATGTTGTACATCCTGTTGTGGCAAAAGATTTTCTGCAATCCGACTTCACTTGGTTGGAATCAGCAATCTATTTTGAATCCGACTTTTGCAGACAGATTCTTACAGATTACGCACCTTATGTGATATGCGTATCTGCACCTTTGGAAATTCGTATTGACAGAATAATGCATCGCGACAACATAAGCCGCGACAAAGCTTTAGAATGGATTGAGAAACAAATGCCTGATGAAAAGAAGATTGAAAGGAGTGACTTCGTCATCATCAATGATGGCAAGCATAATCTGGACAAACAAATAAATGATTTATTGAATAGTCTTTCATAGCACCATTCACTTGCTCTCAATCAGATATTCCACATCTGGATTAATTAGCTTGGCACTATTGACATTCTGCGGAAAAGATTTCAAGACAAGACGGCAATGCCTTGAATTGCTTTGTTTGATTAGTTCGTTGTAGTCTGCTTCAACAGAGAAATCCTGAAGCGACACGTTGCGAATGTTTTTCAGCCCGACAACATACCGCACCCTTGCTTTTGATGGGAAAGTAATAAGCCGTTTGTCGGCAGGGAGATTAAGGCATGTTATTGGAATATTGGCTTCGTCTTCCGTGTAAACATCAGGATACAATGTTACGGTTACTTCCGATGGTACAAATTTCACTGCCTTGGTTGGAGCAAGCGCAACTTTCATTACCATTGTATCCGAAAAATTCTTTATATTGATTGGAGTTATTGTGGCATGTTTTATCTGCTCAAGTATTTCGGTACTAGCGATGGCTTTGACACTATCAGGCTCGAATCTGACTTCCGAAAGATAGCACATCTGAGATGGAGTCACATTTCCTGCAAAGTTTACAGGTATCGTGGTATAGTTACCATCACTATAGTAAAAATCTATATATTCAGGTTTGATAGAAACAATCTGTGATGACTTGAATATAGGGTAAATATACTTCGACAAACTGGAAGTTACAATTGTCCCTTTTCCATTCCTGACAGTATGGGAACTATAATCCACAATTATTGATTTTCTATTTTTCTGACGTTTGTACCTCCAGATTGCAAGTCCTTTGTCGCGAATTGTGACATGGAGTGAATCCTGAATGTCTGTGGTAATCACCACATTATTGGGCACACCTGTCAATTCGACAGGAACCACTATATCTGCTTCATACACTTCATTCAAAGTGTTTTCAAGCCAGAAGATTGACGAAAGAAACACAAAAAACACAAAAATCAGGAACTCCTTGTAGGATATCCTGAAGATAAAGTTCCTGATTTTATTTATGTTTTTTAAAAACGAATACTTCATAGAGAAGCATCAAAAATTTGAAACTATTATTTCTTAGCTTGTTGTGGCTGTGATGCCATGTCCTTATAAACGGAATGCTTATCAACGCGAACTGTAACGCCTTTTGCTACTTCTATCTCGACATAGCTTGCATTAACGTCAATAAACTTTACAACTCCGTAAAGTCCACCACCTGTTACTACGTTCTGTCCTACTTCAAGTGAATTCTGGAATTTCTGTATTTCCTTTTGTTTTTTCTGCTGTGGACGAATCATGAAGAGCCACATAATTCCAAACAGCAATACCATCATAAGAATGAAGCTCATTCCTCCACCCTGCGCACCTGCACCTTGCAATAAAATTGTTGTCATGTGTAATAAAATTGTTGTCATGTTTTTTTTACTTTATATTAAAAAATATTTATTTTGTCGGTTCTTTCATCTGCTTTAGCATTTTCTTGTGCTCAATCAGATTACGTGCAATCTTGTCAAGCATTCCATTGATAAACTTTCCACTCTTTGAAGTGCTGTAAAACTTTGCCAAATCTACATAGACGCTGATTGTTACATTCAATGGGATATTAGGAAAAGTAAGCATTTCAGCAATTGCCAATTGCATAATGATGATGTCCATATATGCCATCCGTGAGAAATTCCAATTTTTGGAAGCGTTCATCATCAGAGTGTGATACTCCTCAGCCTTTGTCACGGCATTAAGGAACAGCAATCTGGCGAATTCCCTGTCTTCTTCTGCCAAAGTGTCTGGTAGAAGCTCTTGCTTGTCACCATTTGCTTCATCAAAACGTTTAATTGTCTTTATGACAAAAGTATCGATGATTTCCTTGTCATCATTCCAGAAAATATTCTTGTCTTCAAGAATGGCATCTATGTCAGGATTTTCTGTAAAAAGAGTTTTATAAATTTTTCTCCAGAATTCGCGGTCTGCCTTGTAGTTGTCTTCTGGATTGTTCATATAATTAGAACAGATTTCAGAATTGATTATTTGGCTATACAACTTCTTCAAGAATTCTTCATTCAATTTCCATGTATTAGTTTCGTTTGCTCTAAACTGCTGCAGCGTGAAGTTGCTTTCAAGTTGCAAAGCAAAACGATTGTCGATAAATTTTGATGAAGGGGCTGGTAAATGTTCTCTTTCAGCACGCAGAGTTTCTATTTCAAAAGCATGCCTACCCACTTTGAGCAAGTCGGGAATTATACCTAATAAATATAAATACAGATTGTAGGATTGCGACAGACTTACAAAAAGCTCACGTTCAGCTGAGCCTAAATCTTTATTCGGATTCTGAAAGAAGGCGTAGGTTAACTGCAGAACCTTCAAGCGAATTATTTCACGATTTACCATACTAATATTACCTTATTTACAACTCTTTGCACTGCAAAGGTAAAAAAAAACTTTGTTTTTTGATTATTATTCATGTTTTGCAATTCACAATTATGTGTTTTTCATTAAAAAACCTTAAAACTCTAACCCCTAACCTCTAACCTCTAACTTTTTTTGTACCTTTGCAGCCGCTTTTTCAGGCATCCGTGTGATGGCGAATTAGGCAAACATTAATAACTTAATTTAGAGTAACACATTTTTTAATTATGCAAGAAATTACATTAACTGGTAAAACCAGAACAGAAATTGGCAAGAAGTATGCCAAACAGATGAGAAAAGAAGGTTTCATTCCTTGTAATCTTTATGGTGAAGCAAAAGGTGCAGACGGCAAACCTGTAGCTGTTTCATTTGCTATTCCTGTAAACGAACTGCGTAAAGCTATCTTTACTCCTGTTATTTATCTCTGCAACCTCAACATTGATGGTTCTGAGCACAAGGCAGTTATTACAGAAATACAGCAACATCCTGTAACCGACGCGCTGTTGCACGTTGATTTCTATGAAGTTAATGAAACAAAGCCTATTACCATTGGAATACCTGTCAAGACCAGCGGTCATGCTGTCGGTGTTCGTGATGGTGGTAAACTTACTTTGGCTATCCGCAAGATTAAGGTTACAGCTCCTTACAAACAGATTCCTGAAGTTTTAACTATCGACGTTACTAAGTTAGGACTTGGCAAGAGTATCAAGGTTGCTGAACTCAGTTTTGAAGGACTTGAAATTGCAACTCCTGCTGAGGTTGTTGTATGCTCTGTCAAGATGACTCGTCAGGCTCGTTCAGCCGCTGAAAGTGCTGAAGAAGCTGGGGCAGCTGAGTAATGGAAAAATTTCTCATAGTAGGACTGGGGAATATTGGCGATGAATATGCCAATACTCGTCACAATACGGGATTTATGGTATTGGACGTTTTTGCAGAAACGTCCAATATTGTTTTTGAAGACAAGCGATATGGGTTTGTAGCCCATACTTCAATAAAGGGCAGACAACTCACTCTGCTCAAACCTTCAACCTTTATGAACCTGAGTGGCAATGCCGTACGCTACTGGCTCAATAAGGAAAACATACCTACCGAAAACATGCTTGTCATTGTGGACGACGTGGCGCTTCCTCTCGGGGCATTCCGATTGAGAAAAAGCGGAAGTGCTGGTGGACACAACGGATTGCGAAACATTGAATCTGTGCTCTGCTCCCAGCAATATTCGCGTTTGAGAATGGGAATTGGAAATGATTTCCCTCCAGGTATGCAGATTCCATTTGTACTTGGAACATACAATGAAGAGGAAATAAAAATTTTGGCTCCAGCCATTGATACTGCTACAGAAATAATCAAGTCGTTTGTATTGTCCGGAATAGACTTCACCATGAACACTTATAATGGAAGAGGCAAGAATAGATAAATGGCTCTGGGCTGCAAGGATTTTCAAGACACGCACCATTGCTGTTGACGCAATAAAAAACAATCGTGTTACCATAGGTGGGATGAATGTAAAGCCTTCCAGAATGGTAAAGGTTGGAGACGTTATAGATGTGAAAAAGCCTCCTGTTACTTATTCATTTCGCATACTGAAAACAATAGAGCAGCGTGTTGGAGCCAAATTGCTACCTGAAATCTACGAGAACGTAACAGCACCTGAACAATACGAACTGCTTGAACTTTCACGAATAAGTGGTTTTGTTGACAGAGCAAAAGGTACAGGCAGACCTACAAAGAAAGATCGTCGCTCACTCGACCAATGGATTGAAGACATATAGGGAGAAAAATATTATTTACAACTACAACGATGACGATGATTGTAAATCCGTAAATCACGTTAATCCGTAAATGACATACTACCCATAAGCATGAAGACTTTTACAATCATTGCAATCTTTATTATCAGCACTTGTTGCTGCTATGGACAGTCCAGTAAGCTTTCGCCATTTGTAAGAAATGCCGCAGAAACCGCAAAAGCGCAAAACGGAGTTTACCATGAGCGAAGTCGAATGGCACAATTGCAAAGCTGCAAAGCTACCATCACAGCTTTTGTAAAGGCAAATAATGACAAGCCGCTATTGGACAATGGGTGTGAGATACTTGCCCAATGGGACGACCTTTATATTGCAAGTATTCCATTGCACAAAATAAACAATCTCGCAAACAATTCGGAAATTATGCGCATAGAAGCTGGTCCGTCTGCAGATATCAATAATGATTCATGTGCAATCATCTCTGGTGCTCAGCAAGTTTGGGACGGACACAATCTGCCACAAGCCTTTACAGGCAAAGGGGTCGTTGTAGGGATTCAGGACATTGGTTTCGACTTCACACATCCTACATTCGGTAATCGCATTCAAAGGTTTTGGGATATGATTACTCCAGACACCGTAGGCAGCAAAATGTTTGTCGGACGCGAATACACTTCAAACGAGGAAATCACTGCTTTGCAGCATTCTTACGATGGATTGCTGGCAACGCACGGCACACACACAGCAGGTTCGGCTGCTGGTGCTGGATACAATTTTGAATACAGCGGAATGGCTCCTGAAAGCGATATTGTGCTTGTAGGGAATTTTTGCGGAAATAATGTTGCTCTTGTGGATTCTGCCGAACACTATAAATACACCAGCGCAACCGACGTTCTTGGATTTAAATACATTTTTGATTATGCCGAAAGCCAAGGAAAACCTTGTGTAGTGTCGTTCAGCGAAGGTACTACTTTGGATTTGTATCAAGGTGATTTGCTCTATGAAGCACTTGAGAAAATCACAGGACCAGGGAAAATTTTTGTTGCTGCTGCGGGCAACGATGGAATGAATTCAAGATACATGCAGAAAACTGCCGACATGGAAAGTGCTACAACCTATGTTTACAATCCAAATAAAAACAAAACAGGATGTTTCGTCACCTCTGACAAATACATGACTGTTACAATAGATCTCCACGACACCACCATTGTAATCAAATCCGAACAACTTGTAGCCCTACCCGACAGTTGCTATAAGGATACCATCAATTCCATACCTATAGCTATTTACACCTACCCTTCATGTTATTATCAGGATATACTTGTGCATGAAATCAATGTTGATAGTCAAAGTTTCAATCTGAAGGTCGAAGGCGAAAACGCTTTAGTCGAATCTTTTTCATTCAGAGGACTCTTTTATGGAGGTAATGCAGAATCAAGTCATACTGTAGGAGACCCTGCCGCAGCACCTGCTACTATTTGTGTGGGAGCATGTGGCTACAGACCTGGAATCTATAACTACAAGGATACTTGGAAAGAATCCAATGTGGGCACAAAAGGGAGCAGGGCTATCTTCAGCAGCAGAGGACCAAATCTGTTTGGCGACACCAAACCCGACATTTTAGCACCTGGCAGCAACATTATCTCATCTTACAACAGTTTCTATCTTGAGAATCATCCCGATGCTTCCGATGTTGATTGGGACGTATGTCGTTTTCTGTATAATGGTCGTACATACGAATGGAATTCCAATACAGGAACCTCAATGTCTGCTCCGATAGCTGCAGGCATCATCGCACTTTGGCTACAAGCAAAACCCACTCTCACTAAAGAGGACATAATAAATGTATTTGCACACACCGCAAAGCATTATGACACATCACTCGCCTACCCGAACAACGAATATGGCTATGGAGAAATTGATGCATACGCAGGTCTATTATATATATTAGGTGTTGATGGCATTGTCAGTCCACATCAGATAGACATATCCGTATTTCCTTTACAGGAAGGTGAAACCATGACCATTTACACCACTGACGGACGACAGGTTGACAAGATGGAAAGCGGAAACATCTATGCCATACAGATTAAAAGCCCAAACCCACAACGTTGTGGTTCGATGCTCATTAGGAAATAAATTCATCAATACATAATTTGCAATTGTATGGATTTATAAATTGTTATTGTTATAAATTTTAATAAAAAAACTTAAAAAACAACCGCAAGAGCGTAAAACCATAAAAGCGTAAAACCTTTTTCTTACCTTTGCGATTGTATTAAAAACCTCTTAGGTATGAAATCGAAATTCAAAATTACAAATTTGCTCTTTGCAAAATACAAATATGTACTCACGACAGTAATTGCATTACTCATTATTGGTTTTTTAGGCAGCAACAGCGTGTATCAGCGTTATCAGCACAAACAAAAGATTGATGAACTGACAAACGAGATTGAACATTATAAAAAGATTCACAAGCGCGATTCGCTACAAATATTGAAGTTGGAACGCAATCCTAAATTCATTAAAAAGATTGCTCGCGAACGCTATTTCATGAAACAGGACAACGAAGATATTTTTGTATTTGAAGATGAAAAAACTGAATAAGCTGCAAAACGCAATATTTTTCCTTGGTGGCATAATGCTCATGGCAGGAAGTGTGCTATACTTGTTTGAGCCTTTGGTCCTTGCACCAGCCATCTTTTCAGCAGGAGCCGTTTTTTATGTTATAATACAATGGATGCAGGGTTATGAAGGCGATAATATGAGAATTATTCGTCTGCGAAAAATCCAAGTTTTCAGCGGCCTTATGATTTTGTTTGCTGCCGCACTTATGATTTCCAACCGCTGGGTATATGACATTTACACTTTTTCGAAATTAGACATATATAATATGTGGATAGCAGTACTTCTTGCTGCAGCAATTTTACAATTTTATACAATCTTAAAAATAGATAAAGAACTGCAGCGAGAAGAAAAAAAAATGTAAAAGTTTATTTACCTTCTTAAATCGAATTAAAAAATTTGCAACATAACATAGTTTCGTTGTAAATTTGCGGCAGATTTCATTACTGATATGACAAAGACGCTTTTATACTCGTTATGTTTGATTTCTGTTCTAACATCGTGCGTAAATTCGTATGAGGTACAAGGATCTTCTTCAATAAGCAATCTTGATGGAAGAATGCTTTACCTGAAAGGTATGCAGAATAATGAACTCTTATCAATGGATTCTTGCGACGTGATTCACGGAGAATTTCATTTTGCAGGTAACCTCGACTCCGTCAGTATGGTGAATTTGTTTATGGGCGATGAATGGCTGATGCCTTTCGTATTGGAAGAAGGACCTATCAGTATTCAAATCAGTACAGCACAACAACGTGTGAGCGGAACTCCTCTTAATGATAAGCTTTATATGTTTCTCGATAAGAAAATGCAGATTCAAAACCAAATTGATGAGCTTTCACATCGCGAGACCCAGGCTATCATGAATGGTGAGGATATTGATTCAGTCCACATTCAACTAATGCAAAAAGCACAAATCCTTGCTGGAGAACTTGACAGGTTAGAGACAACATTCATAACCGACAATTTTGATAATATTCTCGGTCCAAGCGTATTTGAAATCATTTGTAATACGTATCAATATCCTGTGCTTACTCCACAAATTGAAGATATCATGAGCCGTGCGACCGACAAGTTCAAAAATAATCAATTTGTTCGCGAATACTACAAAACAGCTCAAGAGAATATGCGAATGCTGCAAGGCTACACTCCTGATGAGGCAAAAAACATATCTTCACCACTAATCACCGACTCTGACAGCACAGATACGTATTAATCATCTTATTCCACATGTTTCACAGATTACTTATCATACCGATAATCCTGTTGGTGTGCATCGTTCTCGTGCTCTATGGCATAATCCACACTACCATTCGCATTTGCAAACATAAAGCAACAAAAAAGGATATTATTTATCTATGCCTGTCACTAATGTTTGTGTTTTTTGTTGCATACGGTTTCACATTTGGTTTCAACCAATTTGAAGTAAAACATGTTGAAATAGAATTCGACAACCTTCCCACCTCCTTCCAAAATTATAAGATTGTCATGTTCTCTGACGCACATTTAGGCAATTTCAAAGGTAAACGGCAGAATTTGCTTTATCAAGCCGTTGACAGTATCAACGCTCAGCAACCAAATCTTATCTGCTTTTGTGGAGATATAGAAAATGCTTCATCAGAAGAAATTATGCCATTTCTTGAAAAATTAGCTACACTGAAAGCTACAGATGGAGTAATATCCGTTCTAGGCAACCATGACTATGCCTTGTATCAGCACAATCTGACAGAAGAACAAAAGACCCAGGAACTTCAACGCACAATTAACATACAGCGTAGTGCTGGATGGAAAGTCCTACGCAACGAACATTTTACCATTTACAACAACAAGGATTCCATTGTGATTTGCGGAGAAGAAAATGATGGCAAAAAACCTTTCCCAAATTTTGCCAATTCTACCGTAGCCTTACAGGGAGTGAAAGACAATGCTTTCGTCATAATGCTGCAACACGATCCTACCGCATGGAAACGCCAAGTGCTGAAAGAGACAAATGCATCGCTTACGCTCAGCGGCCATACCCATGCTGGACAATTCAAAATATTCGGATGGACACCCGTAAGCATGCTATACGATGAATACGATGGACTTTACACATCTGGTAACAGAATACTTTATGTGAGTGGCGGACTCGGTGGAGTGGTACCATTCCGCATCGGAGCAACGCGAGAAATTGTAGTCATCACCCTAAAACGCCCCACCTCATCAATCAGCATTTAAAGCTAACAATTCTTTATAGATTCGCTGAACAGGAAACCCCACAACATTGAAATAACTGCCATTAAGGTGCGTCACTCCAACGTATCCTATCCATTCCTGTATGCCGTAGGCTCCTGCCTTATCTAATGGTTTGTAAGTGTTCACATAATAGTATATTTCCTCTTCTGTAAGATTATCAAATGTTACATCGGTAATCACACTGAATTGCTTTTGTTTGACTTGAGTTGTGAGACACACTCCTGTAATAACCTGATGAGTCCTGCCGCTCAGTTTCCTCAGCATTTTAACAGCCTCATTGATATCAGCAGGTTTACCCAAGACCTCATTGTCACAAATCACAACCGTATCGGCAGTAATTACAAGTTCATCAGGACTTATTGTATCTCTATAGACCAACGATTTTTTATGTGCAATAAACTGAGCAATATCTTTCAATGGCAAATCGTCAGGATATGACTCATCAATACCTTTTATCACTCTTACTTCAAAATCTATATCGAGTCCTTTAAGCAGTTCTTTTCTGCGTGGAGAATTACTCGCTAAAATAATCTTTTTCATCGTTTGCAATGCATAAAATCTTTTGTGCGGCAAAAATAATAAAAAAATTGTATAATCAATATATTTACTACGTTTACGGTTTACAATTTACTATTTATTTACAATTTTACTAATTTACAATTTTAGCCCTAAACCTATAACCCATAACCTCATAGGTACATTTATCTGTCAAATTGTCAGTAAGAAATCTATTGGCACTATTTTTGCGCATTCTCATAATGAAAGCATGTAAATCGTGAACAATATGATGAACAACAATTATCAGAATCAAAATCAAGGACAAGAGAAATTCCTTGACAAGTTTGCAAAGAATTTAGTTGAACAGGCACGTTCAGGTAAACTCGATCCTGTGGTTGGACGTGACGAGGAAATACGCCGATTACTACAGATTCTTTCACGCCGCACAAAAAACAACCCTATTCTTGTAGGTGAACCCGGAACAGGCAAAACCGCTATAGTAGAGGGACTTGCCGAACGAATATTAAGAGGAGATGTTCCTGAAAATCTGAAACATAAACAACTCTATTCTCTCGATATGGGAGCTTTGATTGCAGGGGCAAAATATCAGGGAGAATTTGAAGAACGCTTAAAGGGTGTTGTCAACGAAGTGATCGAAAGCGATGGAGGAATAATTCTCTTTATCGATGAAATCCACACTTTAGTAGGTGCTGGACAGACAAGTGGTGCAATGGATGCAGCAAACATTCTGAAACCAGCCTTGTCGCGTGGCGAACTTCGCAGCATTGGTGCTACGACTCTTGACGAGTATCAGAAATATTTTGAAAAAGACAAGGCATTGGAACGTCGTTTCCAGACTGTTATTGTCGACGAACCTGATGAACTGTCATCTATAAGCATCCTGCGCGGACTCAAAGAGCGTTATGAGAATCACCATAAAGTGCGCATTCAAGATGATGCAATAATAGCTGCCGTACAATTGAGCACACGCTATATCACAGAACGCTTTCTTCCCGACAAGGCCATCGACCTGATGGACGAAGCTGCTGCAAAACTGCGTATGGAACATGATTCCGTACCTGAAGAACTTGATGAAATCAGCCGTCGGCTGAAGCAGTTGGAAATAGAGCGCGAAGCCATCAAGCGTGAAAAGAATAACGATAAACTTCAGCATCTCAACAGTCAGATAGATTCACTCCGCAAGGAAGAAGGCTCACTTCGTCAGAAATGGGAACATGAAAAATCGCTTGCCGACAAAATCATGAAGGACAAGGACGAAATGGAGCAACTAAAGTTTGAAGCCGACAAAGCCGAACGTGAAGGTGACTATGAACGTGTTGCCGAAATACGCTACAGTAAACTTCAACAGTTGGAAAACGACATCAAAGATATTCAGGACAAACTCAAGCAGACACAACAAGGCAATGCTCTTATTCGTGAAGAAGTCACTTCCGACGATATTGCAGAAGTTGTAAGCCGCTGGACAGGTATTCCTGTATCCAAAATGATGCAGAGCGAACGCGAAAAACTGCTCAACCTTGAAGCAGAACTTCACAAGCGCGTGATTGGTCAGGATGAAGCTATCAGCAGCGTTAGCGATGCCGTGAGAAGAAGTCGCGCAGGATTACAAGACCCTAAACGACCTATCGCATCGTTTATCTTTCTCGGAACCACAGGTACAGGAAAAACCGAGTTGGCAAAGACTTTGGCAGAATATTTATTTAACGATGAAACAATGCTCACTCGTATCGACATGAGCGAATATCAAGAAAAATATAGTGTGAGTCGGCTCATTGGCGCTCCTCCGGGATATGTTGGTTATGACGAAGGAGGACAACTCACGGAGGCTGTGCGCAGAAAACCTTACAGCGTTGTTCTATTCGATGAAATCGAGAAAGCTCATCCAGATGTATTCAACACACTACTCCAAGTACTTGACGATGGTCGGCTGACCGACAACAAAGGGCGTTTAGCAAACTTCAAGAACACTATAATAATAATGACATCCAACCTGCCTCGCGAAGCACTCAAGCTCAACATGCGACCAGAGTTCCTTAATCGTATCGATGACATTATCACATTCCAGAACCTTGCAAAGGCAGATATCGAAAAAGTTGTTGAACTACAGATTGCACATATTACAGATATGCTTGAACCACAAGGAATAACACTCAATGTTACAAAAGCCGCAATCACTTATCTTGCCGAAGCAGGTTTTGACCCTGAATTTGGTGCACGACCAGTAAAACGCGCCATACAGACACAACTGCTCAACAACCTCAGCAAGCAGATTATCTCAGGCAGAATAAACCAGGGAGAAGCCATTACCGTTGACTGCAACGGAAGCATGCTGACGTTCAGCAATCAGCAATAATGTACGAGATTTTGTGTTAAATTGAAAAATAATTATTAGTGTCCACTAAAACGTCCAGTTTCCATGCGTGTGCGTGAGTGCATGCATATACGTGCACGCGAGTAATGATGTTTTAGCGGACAACGATTATCGCAAATAGGTTATTGCATACTAACATAAAAAAGGTGTAACCACCTTTTTAATAGATAGTTACACCTAATTAATTTATATTTATGGAATTGCTATTATTCCTCTACAGCAGCCTGCGCGGCGGCAAGACGTGCGATTGGTACACGGAATGGAGAACAACTTGCGTAGTTCAAACCGATCTTTGCACAGAACTTAACTGATGATGGTTCACCACCATGTTCGCCACAGATACCTGTACGCAGACTAGGGCGAATTGACTTGCCCTTCTCTACTGCCATCTTGATGAGCTGACCAACGCCCTTCTGATCGAGCACCTGGAATGGGTCAACCTTCAGAATCTTCTTTTCGAGATATGCTGGGAGGAATGATGCAATATCGTCGCGACTGTAACCGAATGTCATCTGAGTGAGGTCGTTTGTACCGAATGAGAAGTACTGCGCTTCTGTTGCAATACGGTCGGCAGTCAGGGCTGCACGTGGTATCTCAATCATTGTACCGATTTCAAATTCCACTTCGATTCCTTCTTCAGCAAATACTTCCTTAGCAACTTTCTGAATGATGCTCTTCTGCTGTTTCAACTCATAGAGAATACCAATCAGAGGAACCATGATCTCTGGTTTTGGGTCTTTACCTTCCTTTTTCAGTTCACAAGCTGCGCTGAGGATAGCACGTGTCTGCATTGCTGTAATCTCTGGGAATGTTATACCAAGACGGCAACCACGATGACCAAGCATTGGGTTGTTTTCTGCTAATGAAGCAACGCGCTTCTGGATTTCCTTAACGTCAACGCCCATTTCCTTTGCCATTATTTCCTGACCTGCAAGATCATGAGGTACGAATTCGTGAAGAGGAGGGTCAAGCAGACGAATGTTGACAGGGCATCCATCCATAGCTTCAAGAATACCCTTGAAGTCAGCCTTCTGATAAGGGAGCAGTTTAGAAAGTGCCTTTTCGCGGCCTTCTGCTGTGTCGGCAAGAATCATCTCACGCATAGCAACAATCTTCTTGTCCTCGAAGAACATGTGTTCTGTACGGGTGAGACCAATACCCTTTGCTCCGAACTGACGTGCCAAAGCAGCGTCGCGTGGAGTGTCGGCATTTGTGCGAACCTGGAGTTTTGTATATTTGTCGCAAAGTTCCATCAAAGCTCTGAAATCGCCACTGAGTTCAGCCGCCTTTGTGTGAACTTCACCTGCATAAACCTGACCTGTAGAACCATTTAGTGAAATATAGTCACCCTCTTTGAATACTGTTCCGTCGATTTCGAGTGTGCGCGCCTTGTAGTCAACATTGATGGCACCAGCACCACTGACGCAGCACTTACCCATACCACGTGCAACAACTGCAGCATGAGAAGTCATACCGCCACGAGCTGTGAGAATACCTTCTGCACTTGCCATACCTGCAAGGTCTTCTGGAGATGTTTCGATACGAACCATAATAACCTTATGACCATCCTTATGCCATTGTTCTGCATCGTCGGCAAAGAATACTATCTGACCGCATGCTGCACCTGGAGATGCTGGCAGGCCTTGTGTCAGAACTTTTGCTTTCTGGAGAGCAGACTTGTCGAATACAGGATGGAGCAGTTCATCGAGTTTCTGAGGTTCGCAACGCATGATGGCTGTCTTCTCGTCAATCAGACCTTCTTTCAGCAGATCCATGGCGATTTTTACCATTGCTGTCCCCGTACGCTTACCGTTACGAGTCTGCAAGAACCAGAGTTTGCCTTCCTGAACGGTAAACTCCATATCTTGCATATCGTGATAGTGGTTTTCAAGTTTTGTCTGGAGTTCGTCAAGCTGCTTGTAGATGTCAGGCATTGCTTCTTCCATTGAAGGATATTTTGCAACGCGCTCTTCTTCAGAAATACCTGCACGCTCTGCCCAACGCTGAGAACCAACCTTTGTAATCTGCTGTGGAGTGCGGATACCTGCAACCACGTCTTCACCCTGTGCATTTACAAGATATTCCCCATTGAAGAGATTTTCGCCTGTTGCAGCATCACGGCTGAAGCATACACCTGTTGCTGATGTTTCGCCCATATTTCCGAATACCATTGCCATAACTGATACAGCTGTTCCCCATTCGTCAGGAATACCTTCCATCTTGCGATAGAGAATAGCACGCTCGTTCATCCAGCTGCGGAATACAGCACAGATTGCGCCCCAAAGCTGAGTGATAGGCTCTTCTGGGAATACTTCGCCCGTCTGCTCCTTGATAGCAGCCTTAAACAGAGCCACGAGTTTCTTGAGACTTTCCACAGAGAGGTCTTTATCGAGTTCTACTCCCTGCTCTTTTTTCACTTGAGCAATAATCTTCTCGAATGGGTCGATATCATCCTTGTTAACTGGCTTCATACCAAGAACAACGTCACCATACATCTGTACAAAACGGCGATATGAATCATATACGAAATGAGGATTCTGAGTCTTCTGACACATTCCTTCTGCCACCTTGTCGTTCAAACCGAGGTTGAGGATAGTATCCATCATACCAGGCATTGAAGCACGTGCGCCAGAACGAACAGAAACCAATAATGGGTTTGTCTCGTCACCGAATTTGCAATTCATCAATCCTTCGATGTGCTTAACGGCAGCAAGAACGTCATTTTCAAGTACTTTTACAATTTTGTCTTGTCCAACTTCATAATATTCGTTGCAGACGTCAGTTGTGATGGTGAATCCTGGAGGAACAGGCACGCCAATCAAGTTCATCTCTGCAAGGTT
>JAZLKO010000024.1:0-14822 GCA_045597685.1 Prevotella sp. | reverse complement strand
GGCAATACATCTGTTCAAAAATCAAATCTATTATCATCATAACGCTAATGAACGGTTCGTGGTTAAAAAATGCTCCCAAAAGGAGCTTTTTTTTGCAGCATGAAGGAGTATGAATAATCCCAGTTAGCAATTTTTACAGATGTCGGAAAGGAAGCACCGGTCACATAATGGTTTACGCAGGGTGCAGGTTTGCTTTCCATGCTCCAATAGCCAGAAGTGGAATTTTAGTTGTTTGCTGACAGGTACGCGTTTGGTCAGATATCGCTCTGTGGATAGTGGAGTGGTGCAGGATTTTGGAACCAATCCTAATCGGTGGCTAACGCAGAATACATGGGTATCGACTGCTATGCATGGTCTGCCAAAAGCGTGACTTGTGACTACGTTAGCAGTCTTTCTGCCTACGCCAGGGAGTGTTGTAAGATCATCAAAGGATGAGGGTACTTCTCCACCAAATCTCTGTACCAGCTGACGTGACATTTCGCTGAGGTGTCGGGCTTTGCTATTGGGATAGGATACGGACTTTATATATTCATAAATTTCGTGTTCCTCGGCTTTACTCATGGCATAGGCATCAGGGTAGGTCTTGAATAGGGCAGGGGAGACGATGTTTATTCTCTTGTCGGTGCATTGTGCGCTGAGCATAACGGCAACAAGCAACTCGAATGTGTTGTGGAAAACAAGTTCTGTGTTGGCATTGGGTAAATTTTGCTCAAAACGTTTTATAACCTTGTTGTAGTAATCTTTTTGGGTCATATATTCTGGTTGTAGGTTGTATGGTTGTAGGTTGTAGGTTGTATGGTCGGTTGAGGGTTGAGGGTTGAGGGTTAATATCAGTGTCAGTGTCAGAGTCAGTGTCAGAGTCAATTAAAAAACATAAATTACGGAATGGTAAAACAGGGTGATGAAGAAGTATAATACTATAATAGGTGCAAAGGCACGTATGCCTGATACAAGACTTTCGAATGCTGACTGAATAGAAGTTATTGTGCCAGTGATGCTGCCATATATCCATGATAGAAATATGGTAGAGCAGCAGAGTACAGGGATTATGCTGTCGGAGAAAGGTGAAGGGTACAGATTTCCTGTAGCGCTCAGCAATATGGCATGTGGAAGAAAGGCAAGGAGCGATATGGCAATCAGGATAATTGCTGCCAAAACGATTACTACAACGCGTGCCATGTGTTTTGGTTGTGAGTCAGTGTCAGTGTCAGAGTCAGTGTTGTACATGGTACATGGTAAATGATTATGGGTTATGGCTCCGTAGGCACATGCAATTAGTATTATCCAAATAAGAACTGGTGATGCCATGTTGTCGGAATATTTGGAAAGAAGCCAGCGTATTCCAGATGCTGAGAGCAATGAGTTGACCTCACACCATTGCATGGCATCAAGTACCCAAGACACAAATATTAATAGTACCTGTGCTGCAAGCAGAGAAAAGATTATTTTGGAAATGAACTTATTCATCTGGTTCCAGGTTGTCGATGTTGATAATTTTCAGTTCTATTGCCCTTACAACCAATCGTGTGGCGTTGATACCACTGCTGCCTTCAGGAAAGAGTTTCTGTACGAGTTCGTTTTGGCGTTTTTCAAGACTTTTCACGCCGAATGGCATTGTGCGCAGAGCGGCTATCATATCTTTGGTGTAGCCTAATGCAAGATGACGAAGGAAACGCTCGTCGTATTCATCTATTTCATAGTCGATTAATGATTCCTGGTGCTTTTTGTAGTTGCCTACACTTTCTTTGAAGCGTTCTACAATCCTTTTCAGTATTGGCTGATTGAAGACTAATTGTTTGCCTTCCATGACAGCCATCACATCACGGCGTGTAAGCAGTTCGCCGGTTTTGAGTATTATGCCGTCGCAACCAGCATCGAGAACGTCAATCCAAAGTTTTTCATTTAGAATCTCACCAGTGAAAATCAGCACTTTGACTTTTGGATAATTGTCTTTTGTGTATCGGCACAGGTCAACACCAATTGTAGTGCTTCCGCCTAACCCCAAATCGAGCAATACTAAATCGGGAACTTCTTGCTTGATGAGTTTGTAGTATTCTGACTCGTTTGTTGCGGCACCGATAATCTGTGCTTCGGGAATATCGTTCCTGATTATTCCTTCGGTGCCTTTCAATTCCAGTTGTACGTCTTCTACGATTATTACCTTAAATTTTCCCATATCTTGGCAATTTTATTGTTATTTCATTGTCTGTGCAATCTATACCGCATGCACGCAGATTTGTTGCATCTGCATGGTCGCGTATGATTTGCTTGACTATTAGATAGTCTATTTCAGTGATTGTGTTTTTAAACTTTAAGACGACATAATCGCCGTCGGCATAATGTTTGATGTAGTTGCTTGTGCTGAACCCAGTCGAAGTGCCGCCTAACAATGACAACAAATAGTCTATAAGAATCTTATCGCCCAATATGGCCGTTTGGGGTGCCTCTTCTAAATCTCCTCCTAAAGGAAGAGACTTAAAGCCCTTCCCTTTAGGGAGGGATTGGGGTAGGCTGGTACATGGTATATGGTACATGGTCAGTTGTAAATGGTTTTTATCTATTTCTCGCATTGCCTGTTCATCGAGAATCATATAGAGGTCCTTATAGTATGTGATAAGTTCTTTTAAATCAGTAATTTGCAGTCTGTTGCTCAAGATGCTTTCCCGAATCCTTGAGGGGTAATACATGGTCTCGTGTTTCAGGGTGGAGAGACAATTGTCGAGTACATTATTGCTGATATAGAAATTAGAGTTTTCCATATTAATTTTTCGACACATATCTTCTGCCAATTCGATTTGTGTTTTCTTGTTGGTTATCTTATTAGCCATTGACTCTTGCATTAGCCTTCCATGTTTTGCAAACCTCCAGACAAGAAGATAATATAATGGTATTGTTGTAAGCATGATGATAACCAGAAGGATTATTGCAATCATTTTATTTACTTGTCCTTTCTGGATAGTTTTGCAATAGTCGGGGAGTTTCTTGTCAACGGAATTGTCTTTCAGTTGTTTGATGAAAGCATTATTGTATTCATTGTATGTCTTGAAGTCCTTGTCTTGTAATGCTGCAACCGCCATTGAGTCAAGGTGGATCGCGGGGACAGGTTTCTGCGACTCATCTTTAAGTGAATCACAGAAACCTGTCCCTGTAACCCACAGACATATTATTACAATAATTGTCCGTATAGTACCTTTTGGCAGTCGGAAGAAGAAGCGGCTGCCTTTGCCTTTTTCGCTTTCGGCTGAAATCAATGTGTTTTTGAAGAGCGAACTGACTTTTTTGTATTTTTCAATAATGCCTTTGCAGTTCATCAGTCCGAAGCCATGACCATCGTAGATTTTATGGTCGAAAATATTTGAAAGAGTATTCTGGTCAATGCCTTTACCAGTGTCGGTGACGCTGATTTCAACATAATCATCGGTGGATTTTGAAGAAACTGTGATTGTGCCTCCAGGGGGTGTGAATTTCCGTGCATTGTCAATAAGTGTATTGAGCATGAAGGTTGTCAGAGTTTTGTCGGCTTTGACCTTGTCTGTGGTGTCATTGATTTCGAGTGCTACACCTTTCATCTGGCAACTGATCTTTGCTTTTTTTAGGATGTCGAATAATGGTTGCAATTCAAATGTTTCAACCTTCAGGCTCAGTTCGCCTTGTCGCATTTGTATCCATTCAGTCAGCAGTTCGTTCTTCTTATTGATTTCCTCTGCTATTTCGGTGATGTATTCAAGTGTTTCGGCTTTGTTATGGGCATCATTATTTTCAATCTTGCCAATGGAATAGACCATTCGGTCGATTAGTGGCAGCAATGAATTGATGAGCGAGATTTTGGCTCTGTTTTCGAGGTTGCATTTCTTGTTATGGATTAGTTTTTGTTTTGCAGCGATGGTCTGTTCTTGTATCTCTTCATATTTTTCTTCGAGCCGTGTCAGTTCTGCAAGTCGGTTGGCTTCATTTTTCTTCCTGATGTTTTTGCGCATACGGTAGAAAATGTTGAGCATAATGATGAGCAGGATTATCGCAGTGATTACGCCAACTATCCACAGAGTGCGTTGTACGGATTCTTTTTTCAGAGTTTCAAGTCGGTTTTCCAAAAATCTGTCCTGTCGTTTTCCCTCTTGTAAAGCAAGATATTCCCGACGGTTGTATATACTCTCATACATTTGTCCCATTGCGGCATATACGACGCTTAGTCGTTCATGAATACTTGCCAGCAAGTCAGGGGCATAGTCAATGCGTGGATTATAGTTCAGTGCCAGTTTTAGGTTATCTAAAGCCTTGGTGTAGTTGCCTTGTGTGATATGGCAGTTCGCCAAAGTGCGATATGCACCTGCTATCTGATAGATGTCGCCATACTGTTTGAACAGAGCCAACGATTGTTCAGCTTCTTCTGTTGCTTGTTGTGGATTCTCTGTTAGATTATGTTCGGCAAGTGCCTGCAAGACATTTGCCTG
Organism: Prevotella sp.; assembly: GCA_045597685.1. Taxonomy (GTDB): domain Bacteria; phylum Bacteroidota; class Bacteroidia; order Bacteroidales; family Bacteroidaceae; genus Prevotella. Next base: position 10,371 of record JAZLKO010000024.1, on the reverse strand, counting down.
CCAAAATATGTAGTTGTTTTTCTCTCCTATATATCTGCATTGATACAGATGTTCTTTTTCAGTTTGCGCTATCTGTGCTTGATTTTCGCCCAAGACAATTCCACCAGAACCTATGTTGTAGAGGTAGTTTGCTACTTGTGCCGAATCAATCTGTATCAAGTCGTCTGCATTTATGGTTAGCAGGTTGTCTCTGGATTTGTCGTACATACCCACATAATAATAGTATGTGGAACTGACAATGTAGAATTCGGATTCAGCGTATGCAAGACGCTGTTTGGTCGTTTGGTTGTTTGGTCGTTTGGTCGTTTGGTCTAAGTGACCTATTTCTTCTTTTATTCGTTTTAGTCGTTCTACGGCTTTGTTGTAGTAGTCGTAGAATTCCTTATTCATTGATTTTCTTTGGCAGACTCTCATCATCTGGACATCGGCGATGAGCAGTTCTATCTGGTTGTCGGTGGTTGCAATGACTTCATTCAAAGATTTTACAGCTTTTGAATAGTCCATTTTTGCAATATGCACAAAAGCCAGATTGTTTAATGCCGCTGCCCGTCCGTTGGAATAATTGTCAGACAACTTGTATGCCTGCTGGGCATAATAGGTTGTGGAATCAATATTTCTATAGTGGTAGAAATATGATTTTTCATTTAGCGTGTTAACATATCTTTTTTCAGAATTATTGCTGCATGCTAATAAAGCGAAAAGGCTCCATGTGCACAACAGAAACAGAGAGCCTTTTTTTATTATGTTTAAAATGTTATGCACGGGCTGACTTGATGTATTCAAGTGCTTCTTTACATTTATTGGTTACGTATTGCCAGTCCTCAGCTGCCACTTTGTCTTTAGGGAATAGTTTGGAACCCATACCTACACAAAATACTCCAGCCTTGAACCATGCCTTGAGATTATCCTCTTCTGGAGCAACACCGCCAGTTACCATAATCTTGCTCCAAGGCATAGGAGCCTTCAGACCTTTGACCATGTTTGGACCATACACATCGCCAGGGAAGAGTTTTGTCAAGTCGCATCCCAATTCTTGTGCTTTGCCTATTTCACTGACAGTTCCACAGCCTGGGCAGTATGGGATAAGCCTACGATTGCATACTGGGGCAATGTCATGGTTGAAGAGTGGACCTACTACAAAGTTTGCTCCGAGTTGGATGTATAGAGCAGCTGTAGGTGCATCGACAACACTACCAATGCCCAATGCCAGTTCAGGACATTCCTTGTCGGCCCATTTTACGAGTTCTCCGAAAATTTCATGAGCGAAATCTCCGCGGTTTGTAAATTCAAAAGCTCTTACGCCACCTTCGTAGCATGCTTTCACAACATTCTTGCAAATATCAAGATTTTTGTTGTAGAACACAGGAATCATTCCTGTGCTACCGATTTTTGCCATTACAGCAAGTTTATCAAATTTTGCCATCTTTTAATATTTACTATTTTCCGATTTTTCCGATTTTTGGATTTTATGGTTCGAATGGCTCTAAACAGCTCTAACCTCTAACCCCTAACCTCTAAGCTATTTACGGTTATGATTATCGTTGTACTCGTCCAGAGGCGTTACCACCTGCAAGTGCCAATACTTCGGCTTCACTCACCAGATTGAAATCTCCATTGATTGTATGCTTGAGTGCTGAAGCTGCAACTGCAAATTCAAGTGCTTTATCCTGTTCAAAGTTGTATTTCAGCATTCCATGAATAAGTCCGCCAGAAAAAGAATCTCCACCGCCTACACGGTCGATAATAGGGTTTATCTCGTATCGCTTGCTCTGATAAAATTCTTTTCCGTTGTAGATGAGAGCCTTCCAGCCATTGAATGTGGCAGAATAGCTTTCACGAAGAGTAGAAACAACGTATTTAAATCCGAACTCCTTCATCATTGACTTGAAAATGCCTTCATAACCTGCGGCATCGGTTTTTCCGCCTTCGACATCAGCATCGGGCTTAAATCCAAGACATAGTTCTGCATCTTCCTCATTGCCTATGCATACGTCAACATACTTCATCAGTGGGCGCATTATGCTTATGGCTTTTTCTGAGGTCCAGAGTTTTTTGCGGAAATTAAGATCCACACTGACGGTTACGCCATGACGCTTTGCTGCTTCACATGCCAGTCGGGTTAGTTCTGCTGCTTTGTCGCTGACAGCAGGTGTGATGCCGCTCCAGTGGAACCAGTCAGTACCTTCCATAATTGCATCGAAGTCGAAGTCTTCAGGATTGGCTTCTGAAATAGCACTGTGTGCGCGGTCGTAGATTACTTTTGAAGGACGCATGCTAGCACCTGTTTCGGCATAATAAAGCCCGATTCTCTCACCGCCTCTTACGATGAAGTCTGTTTTTACGCCATGTTTGCGCAATGAGTTGATTGCAATTTGTCCAATTTCATGGTCTGGCAATTTTGACACAAAATAAGTCTCATGACCATAGTTCGCGCAACTGATAGCAACATTAGCCTCACCGCCCCCAGGGATTATTCTAAATATTTCTGTTTGGACAAAACGGTCTTGTCCGTTTGGAGAAAGGCGAAGCATAATTTCGCCTAATGTAACGATTTTTCCCATTGTAAAAAAAATATATTAAAATTCAAAATTTATGTATAAATTCAATTCGGGGCGTAAAATTAGTAAAAAATATTTTATTAACAAGAATAAATGGTTGTTTTTATTAAAAAAATAAAAATATTATTTGATTTTGTTGCATAAATCCACAAAAATACTATTTTTGCAGTTTAAAGTATTGATAATGACAAAACCGTAAAACCGCAATATGACAGAGAAAGCCAGAATAAAGGATATAGCTGAACGCGCTGGTGTCAGTGTTGGAACAGTTGACCGAGTGCTACACAATAGGCCGAGTGTGTCTGCAATAGCTCGGCAAAAAGTAGAACAGGCATTGGAAGAAATGCAGTATAAGCCAAATATATACGCAAGTGCATTAGCTTCAAACAAACCTTACACATTCGTGATGATTCTTCCAAAGCACGTTAAGACTGCCTATTGGGAAGAAATAGAAGAAGGCGCAAATAAAGCGACATCCGACCGACAAGATTTTAAGGTAGAATTGAAAATAAGGTATTTCAACAGATACGATAAGCGTTCATTTCTTGCAGTTACCAAGAAGACTTTGGAAGAATTGCCAGACGGAGTGATACTGGTACCAAGCGATTTGGCTTCCACTCGAAACTATACCAACAAACTGCATGAGTTGAACATACCTTTTGTAATGCTTGACTCATATATGCCGGATTTACAGCCATTGGCATTTTTTGGTCAGGATTCATTCAATAGTGGCTATTTTGCAGCCAAAATAATGATGATGATTGCCAACAGTTATCCAAAAAACAAACGGCGTCGAGTGATGATACTGCGTCCATTGCTGAATGGTGAGGTGGCAAGTAAGCAGCAAGCCAACCGTGAGGAGGGATTCAGACATTATATGATAGACCATTATCCAGAGGTGGAAATAATCAATCTGGATTTGAAAGAATCTACTCCTGCATACGCAGAAACAATGTTTGCACAGTTCTTGCAGGAATTCCCTGACGTAAAAATGTGTATAACCTTTTCGTCGGCTGCTTACATAATGGGAGAATACCTTACTAATGTAAATAAGCGCAATATCCAGGTTATAGGATACGATATGACTCCGCGAAACGAAGCCTGTTTGCGCAATGGCAGTATTGATTTTCTTATAGCACAGCATGGTTACAGACAGGGGTATTATTGCGTAAAGGCACTTGTTGATGCTATTGTTTTAAAGAAGAGTGTTAAACCAGTCAATTATATGCCGTTAGAGTTAATCTGTAAAGAAAATGCAGATTTCTACCAAAGATATGAATTATAAAGGTATGTTCTATAAAAAATAATTTACCACAATGAACAATTGGATTAAGATAAATGCTGCCGACAATATCGTCGTTTGTTTAGCAGATATTAGAAAAGGCGAAATCATTAATGTGGATAATTCTGAAATAACTGTACTTCAGGATACTCCACGTGGACATAAAATCACTATAATCGACCTCAAGCAGGGCGAAAACGTAATAAAATATGGTTATCCTATTGGTCATGTCACTATTGATGTCAAGGCTGGTGCATGGGTCAATGAAAACAATATTCACACCAATCTCTCAGGCATTCTGGATTACAATTATCAGCCTGTAGGTGAAGAACTGAACATTGCGTGTGACAACCGCACTTTCAATGGTTACAGACGTAAGAACGGTGATGTGGGAATCCGCAACGAGATATGGCTTGTGCCAACGGTTGGGTGTGTTAATGGTGTTGCGGAAAAGTTAGCCGAAATGTTCCGCCACAAGATTGATGGTGAAGATAACAACATTGATGTTGTATGGTCATGGCATCATAACTATGGCTGTTCGCAACTTTCCGACGACCACGAAGCCACACGCAAAGTATTGCGCGATATTGTCTTGCATCCGAATGCTGGCGGTGTACTGATTGTAAGTTTAGGTTGTGAAAACAATCAACCCGATGCGTTTATGGAATTGCTGGGCGACTATGACAAGGAAAGAATAAAATTGCTTGTTGTCCAAAAGGTTGAAGGCGATGAAATAGAGGTTGGCATGGAAATGCTCGAAAGTCTGTATAATGTGGCAAAACACGACAAGCGTGAACATGTCCCACTTTCTGAATTGCGAGTCGGATTAAAATGTGGAGGTAGCGATGGACTGAGTGGAATCACAGCCAATCCATTAGTAGGTGAGTTTTCTGATTATCTTGTAGCGCAGGGCGGTACAAGCATTCTTACAGAGGTACCTGAAATGTTCGGTGCTGAGACAATACTGATGAACCGTTGTCGTACAAAGGATTTGTTCGACAAGACGGTGAAAATGATTAACGACTTTAAGAACTATTATTTGGCTCACGGCGAGCCAGTAGGGGAGAACCCATCACCAGGCAACAAGGCTGGTGGTATTTCTACTCTTGAGGATAAAGCACTTGGATGTACCCAGAAATGTGGAAAGGCTCCAGTCAGCGGAGTGCTCGACTATGCTGAACAGTTGAAAGTCAAAGGACTCAACTTGCTCTCTGCACCTGGCAATGACCTTGTGGCTTCTACTGCATTGGCAGCATCAGGCTGTCACCTTGTTCTGTTTACCACAGGACGCGGAACTCCATTCGGAACATTTGTGCCTACATTGAAAATTAGCACAAACTCAGCATTGTATCAAAACAAACCAAATTGGATTGACTTCAATGCAGGACAACTTGTTGATGGAGTACCAATGCAGCAAGTTGTAGCCGACTTTTTGGACAAGTGTATATCAGTAGCCAATGGCGAGAAGTCTAAAAACGAGCAAAATGGTTACAGGGAAATATCAATATTCAAAAATGGTGTAACTCTTTAACAACCAAACAAAATATCAATGATTAATATAATAACACGCAACTTTATTCGCCTATTAAAATGTGGGGCGTTCGGAATAATGGAGCCACTGGAACCGATGAACAATTTCAAGTGGCTGAAACTTATATACCTGTCAGTCAACCAGGAATGTATGGGACTTGCATACGATGGTTTAATACGCTACATCAATGCCCATCAGATCATCCTTGCCGAAAAAGTCACCGAAGAGTGGGGTGAGGTGGTCAAAAAATGTGAAGATTCAGCATTGAAAATGAACAACTGTATAGTTGAGATGTTTGACATTTTTACACGCGAACCTCGTCTCTTCTATCCTGTTCTGTTGCGTGGCAGGGGAATGGCTCTTAACTATCCAAATCCGCTACATTATTATTGTAGCAATATTGACTGGTATATACCAACAGAAGAAAAGGCTCGCGAAGCTGATGCATGGGCGAAACGTGAGGCTAAAATCAAAAATGACGATAATCCCAACCACTTGCAATATTTATTCAAGGATGTAATGGTGGTGAACAATCATTTTGCACAGGAACTATTGGACAGGAAACTGAATAAGACTCTGCAGACATTAGTCATACGCGAAAAGTCGTACTTTATGCCAAACACTGTGCGAATAAATGCTACAAATGTTGAAATTCTCCCTCCTACAATAAATCTGTTTGTTCAGATATTATTTGTCATGCAGCATTTGCTGGCAGGGGGTGTCAAACCGCAGATGCTTATTGATTTAGGATTGTTAGTGCGAAAGTTAGGCAACCAAATCGACTACATCAAGATTGAACGCTGGCTCAACGAACTTAAATTGCAAAAGATAGCAGATTACGAAGGTGGACTGCTCATCAGATTGTTCGGATTTAAAAAAGAGGAAATTCCGTTTATGCAAAAACATTATGAGTCAGCTATTGAAGCATTTGTGAACCATATTTTTTCTGACGAGAATATGAGCCTGATTACTACCGCTCCGCCAAGTTTGCAAAAAAGGCATGCTGGAATAAAAAAATATCTTCCTCGTGAAGTCACTGCCAATTATTTCCATAGAATGGTCAATACTCTTTTCAATATAGACGAATAATCTGCAACAGCAGATTTATGGATTATCATGCAAAAAGGTTTATTTCATAAAATATTGTTAGTAGTTTTTGCAATTGCAGCATTTTGCAGTTGCAGCAAAGATGGTGATGATGATGTTCAAGCCCATCGCACAGTTCTTGCTTATTTGCTATGCAATGGTTTGGATGATGATATCGACAAGGATATCGCAGAAATGGTTGAGGCTTCTAACAGCCTGTCTGCCAATGACAATATGTTGGTGCTGGTAGAATATACCAATGGTGAACGTCAGTTGATGAAAATCAGTAGCGGTAATCAGGAGATAATAAAAAAATATGCTGACGACTTTGAATGTTCTGATCCAAACAACATGCAGCAAGTATTTAGCTATGTAAGTTCCACTTACCCTGCAGAAACTTACGGACTCATAATTGGTACTCATGCTGATGGCTGGTTTGTGAAGTCCGACACAATACCATATAAGCGTACGAAAAATGCAATAGGAAAAACTATTGGCGATAGCCGCCCAATCAACATCAACACTCTGGCAACAATATTGCAATCGCAGCCGCATTTGGATTTTATCCTTTTCGACTGCTGCAACATGCAATGTATAGAAGTTGCTTGGCAATTGCGTGAGTATGCTGATTATATTATTGCGTCGCCAGCAGAAATACCCAATTCAGGAGCACCATACAGAGCTATTCTACCTTTATTGTTTAATTCCACACCAACAGCGGCAGCCAACGAATATTGGAATCATTACGCGCAGCGGAGAGATTCTTTACCGATATCAATGATTAATACATCCGAATTGGAAAATCTTGCTTCATTGACGACTGAAAAATTGCACACTTTTATGGGGCAGTTCGTTAAGCCCGATGTGCCGTATATGAATGGTGTAATTTTTTATAATATCGTAAATGGGCAGCCTGTTATGTACGACATGAATAATTTCATGTTCAAATACCTGAGCGAAGCTGATTATAAACAATGGCGTGCTCAGTTCGACAAGACGGTTACAGTGCGTCACCACTGCAGTAAATGGCTGTCAAGCAAGATGTCAAATAGAGAATTTTCTCAATTCATAGTTAACGACCAGACTTGTGGGTGTGTCTCCATGCACATACCATATAATAATATGTTGCCATTCGGTGACTATGATTTTAATAATCTTATTCGCCAAACTTCATGGTATAGTACCATTGGATGGGCAGAATATGGATGGTAATTAGAAATGCAGAACGTGACTTAATCGCAAACAATATAAACAATATAAAAAATTATGGCAATAATCAAATGTCCCGAATGCGGACGTGAAATCAGTGACAAGGCTCCTGCTTGTCCGCATTGTGGTATAGTAAATCCTTCTCTTCAACGAGCTAAGGATAAACTCAGTTCTGGACAGAATGAACAACCAAACAACCAAGCCGAAAAGCATGGTAAAAGTGAATCAAACCGTCATCCTTATCGTTGGCTTGTAATACTTGGAGTTATAGTAGTTCTGGCAGTGGCAGGAATTTATGCTTATCTTCGCGTCATGCAGCAGAAAATGGAAAACGATAAGTATGAACAGGCATTTACAACAACCAACACAAGTGTGATTCAAAACTATCTTGACTTGCATCCAGATCTTGATTCTTCAAAGCGTCGGCAGCTAGAAGACAGGATGGCTACACTTAAGCTCGTAGATAACGAATGGTATGATGCAGTTGATAGTGATTCCCGTGCTACATTGATAAAATTCATACGGATGCATCCAAATGATTATCGTATCAATGAGGCTAATCTTAAAGTTGATTCACTCGACTGGCAAAATGCAAAACGTCAGGACGATATTTTCAGCTATGAAACATATCTCAATCAACATGCTGACGGAGTATATTATGATGAGGCTTTGCGTCGATTGCAAAATCTTAAGAATGCAATTGTTGAGCCAGAAGTCAGTGATGAAGAAATGATAATGGAAGAAATATTGCAAGAAACCGATTCAACAATGCACAACAATAACGAAAACGATTAGTCGTAAATAGGTTAGAGACATTCAGAACCATTCGAACTATACAACCTCAGAACCTCAGAACAAAACCGCTTGTGATTAGAAAAATTTTCATATTATCGTTGTTTCTCGTGCTGATAATACCTTATGGTAATTCTGCACGCAAGAGGGTTGTTGTGAAACGTGATTCTCTTAATATCAAGATTGACTCTATTCAAAAAGTCTTTATGTCAGTAAAACAACAATATGATGCAGAAAACGAAAAAGCATACCTGAAACAAAAATATGACACCGCACGTCTGTTTGAACTCAATAAGTTGTTGCTTGATGTTGCAGATGCTCTTGATGCTGTAGATGTGGCGAAAAACAAAGATCCTAAATTCAGAAAGAAAAACGCTTCCCTTCTGAGCGGTTACAGACTGAACCTGTTCAATGCAGGCAACTTTTATTTGCGAAAGGGCAAGAACAAAGAGGCATACGATTTCTATGATGACTATATGAATACCGCAAGGATGCCTTTGTTTGAAGATTACAATTTTGTGCAGAACGATTCGTTGATGCCACGTGTTGCTTTTTGGGCAGTAGTGGCTGCCAGTTTGTGCGGAAAGCCTGAATGCGTGTTGCCGCATACCGACATGGCGTATCAATGGGTTAGAAAGGAACAAGTGTTGCAGTTCAAGGCACAAGCCCTGAAACAATTGCATGGAGACAACAATGAAGATTACTTGCAAACATTAAAAAATGGGTTTAGCATAGCTCCTGAGTACATGTTCTTTTTCAACAATCTCATCATTTACTATACCGACAACAACTATCCCGATTCTGCTATTCAGGTTTGCGACAAAGCCTTAAGCCATGATGTGTTGAAGAAGGAAAATAAAAAAAGATTCCTTTATGTCAAATCGAGCATGCTACTGAACAAGGAAAAATATGATGACTGCATAATGCTTTGTGAACAGATAATCACTATTGATAGTCTTTTTGCACCAGCATATTATAATGCAGGACTTTCGTATCTTAAGCAGTCTGAACTTTTAGATAGAAAAGAGAAAAAGTACAAACGTGCCTTGCTCAACCATTCTCGTACCTATCTTGAAACTTATCGTAAAATGGCTCCGAAAGAGAGAGAAAAATGGGGACCGTTGTTGTATCAGGTTTATTTCGGACTTAATCTCGGAAAAAAGTTTTCCGAAATAGACGAGATGTTGTAACGGACAACTGAACCCTAATCAGGGATAATATTAACCAGAGTCAACCTACTTCAGTTATAAGGCACGAAGTAGTCAACCTAAATCAGGAAACTACAGCCTATATGACTTAATCCATAAAAAGAATTTGCAATAATGTGGAACAATTGACCTTTAGGCCATCCTTCAAATGTCGGCCAAAGTCGAGCATCTTCATTCCAATGCTCCCCTTTACCTTGATTTTGATCTTTCAGCAAGAAAGCTATTCTTCTGTCTGAATGGATCCATGCATCGTTTACATCTATGGTGGTATCGGCCTTTAACATTATCCCATCTTTTATAAAATGATCACATGATTGGCTCCATTCTTCAAACAAAGAATCGAGTTGCTGATTAATGGTGTAATTCATCTTATTTCGACATTGTCTTTTCCAATTGACCTTAGTTCTGCTATCTCATTTGAAGTCATACTCTGACAATTTACAAGAACAATCTTTCCATTTGCTTTTCTCGATTGATTATGCAAAATCATTCACCATATAGCACAAGTCTATCATACTGTCACCTTGCCTTACCCAAGGAAAACACTTGCGCCATCATCAATCTTTAACCCGCATTGCAGTTGGCTTTGCCCTTATATGTTAAATGATGTTACGAAATTAGCCATATAATGGTGAAAAACGTAGATTTTCGCATAAATTTCAGTTAATTGTGGTTAATTCAGCACCTGCTTTCAGAAAAACACGC
>JAZLKO010000023.1:0-32070 GCA_045597685.1 Prevotella sp. | reverse complement strand
TGCATACGTCAAGGTCATCAAACTTGCAGGTTGCCGGGGGAAACCATGCACAAGCTGCGGTATAGTCGAGAGTATTGGACTTTTTCAGTAAACCCTAATTAATAAAACCGTCAACCATAGAGATCTGGGCGTGGGCATTATCAAAGATGCCACTGATACAGATATGGGAATCTTAATAACAGTTGAATTCCATGGTTCCGAAAAACAAAAACGCTTCGGATTTCCTATTGCTCTTGGCAAAATCCTTGCTCCAGACGAGGAGTTGCAGGCTATTGCCGATGATATAACGAATGCAAAAAAAATAGCACTGAAAAACGCTGAGGTAGAAAGAAAGGCAGCTGAAGATAAGGAATTATTAGAAAATAGTAATAATGCTGTAAGGGATGCTGAAGAAAAAATGAAGAATATAGACTTGAAAACAATTTTTACTCATAAGAATTTCAGAATATTCAAAGTTCACCAGGACAAAACGTTTGATGCTGAGTTTAAAGGAAAGTATGTTTGGGCTCCAACAGATAATATTCATATCCATCATCATGAAAAGATGACAGAGATACATACCGGTGACATTATCTTCCATTATGCAGAAGGAGCTTTGGTTGCTGTCAGTGAAGCCGTAAGTGATTGCATAAATCATTATCAACCATTAGAGCTTAATGGCAACGGCTGGGAAAATATGGGATATCTTGTAAAAGTGCGATATCAGCGGTTATCTAATTATCTCTCACTTAAACCTTTTAAAAATTATATAATTTCTCACAAAAATGACAAGTATTCTTCCTTTGATAGAAACGGGAACGCATGTCAAGGTTACATGTTTGATTTAGAATATGATATCGCAAAATTCATAAAGGCAGAGATCTTGAAAATGTCTCAGCCTTCTGGAGTTGTAAACGTACTTAATCGAATTAAGTGATGTATTCATTCAAGATTACAAGTATTAGCAACATTACAAAAAGAACAAAATCAGTGACTTAAACTACCATATCATCATTTGCACATTATTTTGCGAAGACACTTATAATCAATTATTTTACATTTATGTATCGGTAAATGACACTATCATGCTAGGCAAGAAACATTCTATGAACAAAGCCATTATTGTAGGGGCTACAAGCGGTATTGGGCATGAGGTAGCGGTTCTTTTGATTAAGAAAGGCTGGAACGTTGGAGTCTGCGGACGTCGCACGGACAAGCTCAACGAGTTAAAGCAATTAAGCCCAAATCAGGTCTTTGTAATGACTATAGATGTGACGAAGGATGACGCTGTCAGCAAGTTTGTTTCATTAGCAAACGAAATGAATGGTATCGACCTCTATCTGCACATCTCTGGCATTGGCTTTCAGAACAAAGGACTTGACATAGAAAAGGAACTCAACACGGTTGAGACAAACACAAAGGGGTTCACTCGTATGGTCAATGCCGCATTTCATTATTTCCAAGAACATCCAGAGAGCAAAGGACAGATCGCTTGTGTAAGTAGCATCGCAGGAACCAAAGGACTTGGTGCTGCACCTTCCTATTCAGCATCCAAAACATACTGCAACACATACATGGAGGCTCTGGAACAACTTGCCAACATCAAAAAACTATTAATAAACTTTACAGACATCCGTCCAGGATTTGTTGATACCGAGTTGCTGAAGGGTGATTACAAATACCCGATGGTGATGAAGCCACAGAATGTTGCCAAAGCCATAGTCAACGGACTTGAAAAGAAAAAGCGAGTCGTTACGATAGATTGGAGATACCGCATTATGGTATTCTTCTGGCGACTAATTCCAAAATGCATTTGGGTTAAACTAAAGATACAATAGTCTGCCAAACGTCAATTATCATTAATGCCTTGGCATTGCCTCTTCTCCTCCTTATCTCCTCCTTATCTCCTCCTTAAGTCCTCCGCAGAGTAGAGGATGACGAGGAGTTCCTATAGGCATGGTGCACAAAAGGCGGCTTTCAGGGGGAAGGAACAATACCCGATTGCGAGTGCAAAGGTAACATTTGCGAAAATATGTTTATTGCTGCTGAAAGCACCCATACTTTTCAAGGGGTTTAACTTGCTTTTTGAGATATACCACCTGCGAATATAAGTCCGTCTTTTCGGATTTTTCGATTCAAATTTTTATAAAAAATTTATAAAACATTTTGTGGAGTGGTAAAAATTTCACTATCTTTGCACAAAATTTATAAATAATGCCACAAAGACGATGAAACGCAGATACATTAAGCCAAGTATTAAGGCAATACAGATAAAAGCAAGAACCATGATGCATGCAGGTACGACATGGAATGAAGATGAGCAGGCAGGCATTAATCCTAATCCAGGCTCTGAAGGGGACTTTGGAGCTAAGGGAGACTATATAGACTTCGGCTGGTAAAAATTGAGGAATATTCGCAAGTTTGTGTATCGAAGAAACAATATTGATTATGAAAAGATTTTTGGTTTTAAGTTTTGCCTTGTTAGTGATAGGAATAGTGTGGGCTCAGGAGGTTATGGATGTGCGCCCATTGGCTTTCCCTTCTGCAGAAGGATACGGAAAATATGCTGTCGGCGGAAGAGGCGGAAGAGTGTATGAGGTTACTACGCTTGAAGATTCAGGCAAAGGAAGCCTTCGCGAGGCTGTTGAGGCAAGTGGACGCAGGATGATAGTGTTCCGCGTTTCGGGCACAATAACTTTGAAGAAACAATTAAGCATCAGAAACCCATACATAACTATTGCAGGACAGACTGCCCCTGGTGATGGGATTTGTCTTCGCGGCTATCCTCTGTCCATCAATGCTGACGAGGTCATCATACGCTACATCCGTGTGAGATTGGGAGATGAAACAAAAACCGAATCAGATGCAATCAGTTGCCGTTTTCATAAGAACATCATCTTAGACCATGTGTCCGCATCATGGAGCGTTGACGAAACCATGTCGATTTATCATTGCGACAGCATTACTGTGCAATGGTGCATTATTTCCGAAAGTCTCTATGCTTCAAACCACACAAAAGGTCATCATGGCTTTGGGGGTATTTGGGGATCAGACTACAGCACTTATCATCACAACCTGATAGCAAGTCATTCAAGCCGCAACCCACGTTTTGCTGGTGCTTCGGGATTTGTGGATTATCGAAATAATGTAGTGTATAATTGGGGCTACAACAGTTGTTATGGTGGTGGAGCTGAACAAAGTGGCGGCTACAAGATTGCACGAACCGACATCAATATGATAAACAACTACTACAAACCAGGGCCTGCTACTATTTCGGGTAAGGTTCGACACCGTATTGCCAATCCTTCATGGGCTAATGGCAAATGCGGGAAATGGTACGTCTATGGGAATGTAATGGAAGGCAATGAAGAAGTGACAAAGGACAATTGGAATGGTGGCATACATCCTAACTCAAAGGAAGAGGGAGTGATTGACAGCATACGTCGCAGTCAGCCATGGCCATCGATACCAATTAACACACAGAGCGCAAATGATGCCTATTTCAGCGTATTGGAAAAGGCTGGAGCCTCGCTGCACCGCGATTGCGTTGACGAGCGCATAATCAACGATGTAAAGACAGGCGAAGCCACATACGAAGGACAGGGTTACAAGAAACAAAAGGGAATACTTAATAGAAGTATGAAAAGTGGAATCATAGACTCACAACAAGACGTTGGAGGGTGGCCTATTCTCAAAAGCACTACCCCACCGACAGATAGCGACCATGACGGTATTCCTGATGATTGGGAGAAGCAGCACTCACTCAACCCTCTTGACTCAGACGATGGGGCTTTAATGGCTCATGATTGTCCATACACCAACCTTGAAATTTATTTGTCATCAATCGCAGAATAGCATTATGTTAGATGGGTGCTTGACACATAATTTGGAAACAATTGTTACTATAGGTTTCTTTGACGGTGTGCATCGCGGTCACAGATTCCTGCTCAATGACTTGAAGGATAAAGCCACACGGCATGGCTTGTATCCATTGGTGGTGACATTTAACTCTAAAGGCTACAGGGTGCTCACAACATTAGCCGAAAAGACGGAACTGATTCAGAAGTTAGGCATTGGACGGATTGAAGTTTTGGAATTTAACGACAAGCTAAAACATACAACCGCTTTCAACTTCATGAAACACATGCTGAAGGAATGTCTTAATGCCAAAATGCTACTCGTGGGTTTTGACAATCGTTTCGGTTCTGGACTGACCGACGGGATTGAAGAATACCGACAATACGGTAAGTCTTTAGACATTGAAGTTGAAGAATGCAGCGAATTTTCCGAAAGCAATGAGAAGCAGCATAAGCTAACCAGTTCGACCCACATAAAACAACTGCTTGCAGATGGTGATGTGGCACAGGCTGCAAAACTCTTGGGATATCCATACTTTGTCAGAGGAACAGTAGTGAGGGGCAAACAGTTAGGGCGCACAATAGGTTTTCCTACAGTAAACCTTGGTCAGATTGATGAGAACAAACTGATACCAAATAAAGGGGCTTATATAGGAGCTGTAAACGGCAAAAGAGCTATAATTAACGTAGGCGACTTGATTGAAGCTCACATACTGGATTTCAATGGAAACTTGTATGGAGAGAATATTCAGGTGGATTTTGAAAAAAAATTGCGAGACGAAATGAAATTTGCATCCATAGATGAACTCAAACAACAACTGACTATTGATAAGGCGCGTTGCGCTACCTGACGATAACGATAACCCATAACCCACAACCCATAACCCACAACCATCCATAGTATGATAGAAAAAATTATAATACTCGAAGATGCTGACCCAATGATTTTTTATGGGGTTAAAAATGCGAACTTGCAGATAATAAAATCGCTTTATCCAAAACTCAGAATCGTTGCCCGCGACAACGTGATGAAAGTTCTTGGCGACGAGGAACAGGTGGCGCATTTTGAGGAGTGCATGGACAAACTTCAAAAGAGTTGCGTGGAATATAATTCGCTCAAAGAAGAAACAATAATCGACTGCATAAAAGGCAAGAGCATAGGAAAAAGAGGGAAAGATGCCGAATCAGAAAGTGCTATCTGCTACAGCGTGACAGGTAAACCAATAAAAGCACGCACAGAGAATCAGCAGAAACTTGTTGAGGCTTTTGAAAAGGATGATATGATTTTTGCCACAGGTCATGCTGGCACAGGAAAGACTTACACAAGCATAGCCTTGGCGGTGAAGTCGCTGAAAGAAAAACGGACGAGAAAGATAATACTTTCACGCCCAGCAGTTGAAGCAGGAGAGAAACTCGGTTTTCTGCCTGGCGACATGAAAGACAAGATTGACCCATACCTACAGCCGCTCTATGATGCATTAGAGGACATGATTCCTGCACAGAAACTACAGGAAATGCTGGAGAAACATGTGATACAGATTGCACCATTAGCTTTTATGCGTGGGAGAACATTGTCGGATGCAGTAGTGATTCTTGACGAAGCACAAAACACATCAATGGCACAGATAAAAATGTTTCTGACACGTATGGGCAACAATACTAAAATGATTATCACTGGCGACTGCACACAGATTGACTTGCCACGCTCTATACGTTCAGGACTGTTGCATGCGCTGAATGTGTTGAAAGATGTAAAAGGTATTTCGTTTGTAGAAATGGGACAAGCCGACATTATCAGAAACCGACTGGTGACAAGAATAGTGGAAGCATATGATAAATACGATAACGAAAACGATAACGATAACCGCACAATCGAAAAATCGTAAAATCGGTCTATCGAAAAATCGAAAAATCGCAAAAAAAAAGATTGTAGATAATGGATAAATACGGATTAATTGGATTTCCTTTAGGACATTCGTACTCAAAGAGCTATTTTAACGAGAAGTTCAAAAACGAACACATCAATGCTCATTATGACAATTATGAGATTTCGCAAATAAGCAAACTCATAGAAGTGCTTGCATCAAATCCTACTCTGAAAGGATTGGGCGTAACGAGTCCTTACAAGGAGAAAATAGTTGAATATCTGGATGAATTAAGTCCTGAAGTGCGTAAAATAGGTGCATGTAATTCCATCAAAATACAAAACCAGAAAGGAAGTCTGGTCTTAAAAGGGTTCAATACAGACTACATCGCATTCAAAAATAGCATTGAACCGCTCTTGGAACCATACCACTATGGCGCACTCATACTTGGCACTGGCGGTGCAGCGAAAGCCGTGCATCTGGCATTGCAAGAGTTAGGACTGAAAACTGCTTTCGTAAGCAGATACGACCGACCTGGAACCGTGAACTACTCACGACTGAGAGATGATGATTTGAAAGCATTCAACGTAATCGTCAATGCCACTCCATGCGGAATGTATCCCAACATTGCACAATTCCCAAACATACCATACGAAGGAATAGACAATCATACGCTGATGTATGACTTGATTTACAACCCCGACGAGACAATGTTCTTGAAAAAAGGCAGAGAGCATGGTGCAGTAACAAAAAACGGACTGGAAATGATGCTGCTGCAAGCATTTGAGTCGTGGAAAATATGGACAACAAACGACTAAATACTTAATTATGACAAATAACTTACTGGAAAAACTTGATGGATTGGTTGCAAGATTTGAAGAAGTGTCAACACTTATTGCAGACCCAGCAGTAATAGGCGACCAAGCAAGATTTGTGAAACTCACACGTGAATATAAGGAACTGGAAAATATTCTTAATGCGAGAAAAAGGTACATTGCTTGCCTGAACGGCATCAATGAGGCAAAGGACATTTTGGCAAACGAATCTGATGCAGAAATGAAAGAAATGGCAAGAGAAGAACTTGCTGAAAACGAAGAACTGCAGCCAAAACTAGAAGAAGAAATAAAACTTCTGCTCGTGCCAGCCGATCCTGAAGACGGGAAAAACGTTCAGATGGAAATACGCGCTGGAACAGGTGGAGACGAAGCCTGCCTGTTTGCTGGTGATATTTTCAAGATGTACCAAAAATACTGCGACAGCAAAGGCTGGAAAATGACCATTACAAGTGTCAGTGAAGGGGCTGTAGGCGGTTTTAAGGAGGTTGACCTTGCCATAACTGGTGACAACGTGTATGGAACACTAAAATATGAAAGTGGAGTTCACCGCGTGCAACGTGTTCCTGCTACTGAAACACAAGGAAGAATGCACACAAGTGCTGCAACAGTTGCAGTATTGCCAGAGGCAGATGCCTTTGAAGTACACATCAATGAAGGTGACATAAAATGGGATACTTTCCGAAGCAGTGGTGCTGGCGGACAGAATGTTAACAAAGTTGAATCTGGTGTCAGACTCAGGTATCCATGGAAAAACCCGAATACTGGTGTTGTTGAGGAAATTCTGATAGAATGTACCGAAACACGCGACCAGCCTAAAAACAAGGAACGCGCCTTGTCGAGACTGAGAACATTCATCTATGACCGTGAACACCAGAAGTACATTGACGATATTGCATCAAGGAGAAAGACTTTAGTATCGACAGGAGACAGAAGTGCTAAAATCCGCACATACAACTATCCACAAGGCAGAGTTACAGACCATCGTATTGGCTTCACGATTCACGACTTGGCAGGTTTTATGAATGGAAATATTCAGGACTGCATTGATGCACTGACCGTTGCCGAAAATGCAGAGCGCCTGAAAGAAAGTGAATTATAATTTCATAATTTGCAAAATTATTATAAAATATTTTGCGTTTCGTATTTATATTTGTACCTTTGCGCAAAATATTTTTTTATGGAATTTACGGCAAAACAAATAGCGGGGCTGATACAAGGCGAAATCGTAGGTGACGAAAATGCCAAAATCAGTTCGTTTGCGAAAATAGAAGAAGGCAAGGAAGGTGCAATTTCCTTTCTTTCTAACCCTAAATACACTCATTATTTGTATGAAACAAAATCGAGTGTTGTGTTAGTAAACAGTGACATTGTACTGGAACGACCAGTAGAAGCCACACTAATCAAAGTAAAAAATGCATACGAAGCAATAGCGCAATTGCTAAACATTTATGATTCACTGACAGAGAAAAAGACAGGAATTAGTAGTTTAGCATTTATTAGCGAATCTACAAAAATAGGGAGCAATTGTTATATTGCCCCTTTTGCGTATATTGGTGATAATGTGACGATAGGCGATGATTGCCGCATCAATCCGAATGTGGTAATCTACGACAATTGCAGAATAGGCAATCGCGTAACTATTCATTCAGGCTCTGTAATAGGTGCCGACGGATTCGGTTTCGCCCCTACCCCAGACGGTTACAAAAAGATTCCACAAATAGGAATAGTTGTAATTGAAGACGATGTGGAAATCGGAGCCAATACTTGTGTGGATCGTTCTACAATGGGTGCTACAGTAGTACACAAAGGCGTGAAACTGGACAATCTGATTCAGATAGCGCATAATGTTGAAGTTGGCGAACATACTGTTATGGCGGCACAAGCTGGTGTCAGCGGCAGTACAAAGGTGGGAAAATGGTGCATGTTTGGAGGACAATCTGGAATTAGTGGACACATAAAAATTGGAGACCAAGTGAAAATTGGCCCACAAGCAGGTGTGATTAGTTCAGTGAAAGACTCACAGAGCGTTATGGGTTCGCCAGTGATAGATGCAAACAACTATTTCAAGTCGTATGCCTTGTTCAGGAAACTGCCTGAATTGTATAAGAAAATAAACGATTTGGAAAAAGAAATAGAAAGATTGAAAAATTCAAAATATGAAGCAACAAACTCTTAATGGAAGTTTTTCACTATGCGGTAAAGGACTGCATACGGGACTGAATCTTACCGTAACCTTCAATCCTGCTCCAGAAAATTATGGATATAAAATTCAGCGCATAGACCTTGATGGCGAACCAATAATTGATGCTATTGCAGAGAATGTGGTTGACACGACCAGAGGTACGGTCTTAGGCTATGGCGATGCACGTGTTTCCACAGTAGAACATGGGCTGTCGGCACTTTATGCTTTAGGCATTGACAACTGCCTAATGCAGGTGAATGGTCCAGAATTTCCTATCCTTGATGGTAGTGCAATAGAATACATCAATCAGATAAACAAAGTTGGAATCAAAGAGCAGAATGCACCAAAAGACTGGTACGTCATTCGTAATAAGATTGAGGTCAAAGACGATACAACTGGTTCATGTATAACAATCCTCCCAAACGATTGCTTCAGCATCACAGCAATGGTAAGTTTTAATTCTAAATTCGTGAATAGTCAGTTTGCAACGTTAGATAACACTAAAGATTTTGTCAAAGAAATTGCACCTGCAAGAACTTTTGTTTTTGTTAGGGATATTGAACCTCTCCTTCAGGCAAATCTTATAAAAGGTGGAGACTTGACTAATGCTATCGTAATATACGAACGTCAGACCACACAAGAAAACCTTGATCAATTGGCTGACATTCTGAATGTTCCGCACATGGATGCAACAAAATTAGGTTACATTCAGCACAAGCCACTTGTATGGGACAATGAACCTACACGCCATAAACTACTCGACATCATCGGGGACATGGCTCTTATTGGTAAGCCTATAAAAGGAAGAATCATCGCTACGAAACCAGGACATACCATTAACAATAAATTTGCTCGTGCAATAAGAAGAGAAATTAGAGCCCACGAAATTCAGGCACCGATATACGACCCCAACGAAGAGCCTGTGATGGATATAAACAAAATCCGTTCACTGCTGCCTCATCGCTATCCTATGCAATTGGTTGACAAGATTATATCACTTGGCGCCACAACAATTGTGGGTGTCAAGAATGTAACAAGCAATGAGCCGTTTTTCGTAGGACATTTTCCTAACGAGCCAGTAATGCCAGGCGTATTGCTCATTGAAGCCATGTCGCAATGTGGGGCTATTCTGGTGCTGAACACACTTGATGATCCTAAAAAATATTCCACATATTTTCTCAAAATAGACAATGTGAAATTCCGCCAGAAAGTTGTACCTGGCGACACCGTGATATTCAAGGTTGAACTGCTTTCTCCTGTAAGGCATGGAATTTCAACTATGAAAGGTTACATGTTTGTCGGCGACAAAGTTGTAGCAGAAGCAACATTTACGGGAAAAATAACTAAAAACGAATAAACAAGCATGACAGAAATAAGTCCAATGGCCTTTGTACATCCAGAGGCAAAAATAGGAGAAAATTGTAAAATAGGTCCATTCTGCTACATTGATAAAAATGTGGAGATTGGCGATAATAATGTATTGATGAATAGTGTCACCATCCACTATGGTGCGCGAATCGGCAATAATAATACATTTTTTCCTGGTGCAAGCATAAGCACACAGCCACAAGATTTGAAGTTTAAAGGCGAATCCACTCTCTGCATTATCGGCGACAATAATAGCATCAGAGAAAATGTAACCATCAGCCGCGGTACTGCATCAAAAGGAAAGACTTTAGTAGGTAACAACAACTTGTTGATGGAGACGGTGCATATTGCACATGATTGCGTAGTAGGCAATGAATGCATTATAGGCAACGGAACAAAATTGGCTGGTGAAGTGATTGTTGACGATAAAGCAATAATCAGTGCCAATGTGCTTGTGCATCAGTTCTGCCACATAGGAAGTTATGTGATGATTCAAGGTGGTAGTCGCACTTCACAAGACATTCCTCCTTATATTATTGCTGGCAAAGAACCTATTCGATATGCAGGTGTGAATCTTATTGGATTGCGTCGCAGAGGGTTTGACAACGACCTAATTAGAGCCATTCATGACACCTACAGAATTATGTATTCGAAAGGAATACTAAGAGAAGGTATCGAAGAAGCAAGACTCGCCGTTACGCCATCACCAGAAATTGAATACATCTTCAAGTTCATAAAGAATTCAGAACGCGGCATCATACGATGAAGACCTTGTTGGTAATTCTTGGTCCGACAGGAGTAGGCAAAACGGAACTGAGCATAGACATTGCTTCACATTTCAACATCCCAATCATAAATGCCGACTCTCGACAACTTTACAAAGAGTTGCCTATTGGAACAGCTGCACCGACAAAAGAACAACAGACAAAAGTTAAACATTTTTTTGTAGGCACACTATCAATCAATGATTACTACAGTGCTTCAATGTATGAACAAGATGTTCTTACACTGCTCGACCAGTTATTTGCAGATAGCGACTATGCCCTACTCTCTGGTGGAAGTATGATGTATATTGATGCCGTGTGCAACGGAATTGATGAAATTCCATCTGTCAACGAGGCGATGAGAAATATTCTCAAGCAAAGATTTGAGAAAGAGGGAATGGATAGAATGCTGAGCGAACTGAAACTGCTTGACCCTGAATACTATCAGGAAGTTGACACGAAAAATCCACGTAGAATCATCCATGCTTTAGAGATATGCTACATGACAGGCAGAACCTATACCTCGTTCCGCACCAAGCAGAAAAAACAACGTCCATTCAATATAAAAAAAATTGGATTGCAAATGCCAAGAGAGATAATGTTTGACAGGATAAACAGACGTGTAGAGAAAATGATTCATTCTGGATTTATTTATGAAGCAGCAAGCGTTTATCCACAAAAAGGCTTGAATTCCCTTAACACTGTCGGATATAAAGAACTGTTCGATTATTTCGATGGTAAGACAGAATTGGACTATGCGATAAAAAAGATACAAAAAAATACTCGCGTATATTGCAAAAAACAAATGACGTGGTTCAAAAAAGACGAATCAATCGTTTGGTTTCAGCCGCATGAAACTCAGGCTATTATAAATTTTATTGAACAATGAACAATAATAATTTGACTACCGCGAAACCGCACCCTTCGATAAACTTAGGAACCAACAGGAAAACCGCAAAACCGCATAGAAAGATAAGCAAATTAGAGATTCTAAAGAAGACACTCATTACACTGGCTTCACTGATAATTTTTATTATTCTCTATTTGTTTGCTGTCGATTTCAATTTTCTCGGCTTGTTTGGGAAATCACCATCAATGGATTCGTTAATGAACCCACAAAATAGCGTTGCTTCCATCATCTTTAGTGAAGATGGAGAGGAAATAGGAAAACTTTACCATGAGAATCGAGTTCCAGAGCTGTTCGGGCAAATAAACCCTGTGTTTTGGGAAGCACTTATCAGTACGGAAGATGAACGATTTTATGAACACAACGGAATAGACTTTTTAGGATTTGGTGCTGCCACAAAAGATTTCATCGTTCATGGACATGCGCGCGGAGCTTCAACAATAACACAACAACTTGTAAAAAACCTTTTTCGTGTACGCACACAATATTCCACAGGACTTCTTGGCAAAATTCCTGGTATAAAAATACTTATTCAGAAAAGCAAGGAATGGATTTCTGCTATAAAACTTGAAATGTTCTATAGCAAGAATGAAATATTGTGCATGTATGCAAATACTGTTGACTTCGGAAGCAATGCATTTGGCATAAAAACTGCCTGCAAAACATATTTCAACACAACACCAAAAGAATTGAAGACCGAAGAAGCTGCCGTTTTGGTAGGCATCCTTAAAGCTACAAGTTTCTACAATCCTGTGTTGAATCCTGAAAACAGCAAAAATCGCCGCAACACCGTTCTCGACAATATGCGCATCCACGGCTATCTGACACAGCAAGAATGTGACTCGCTGTCGGCATTGCCTCTGACACTGCATTTCACCAAAGATGTGGAAAACACTACAACTGCAATGTATTTCCGCGACGCGGTAATAAAAGAGCTTCAGGAGTGGTGTGAAATTTCTGGAATGGATCTATATTCTGATGGGTTGAAGATTTATACAACACTTGACTCCAAGATGCAAAAAATTGCCGAAAAGGCTGCTTTTGAGAATATGCGTGTTGTCCAGAAAGATTTTGAACTGCATTGGAACGGAAAGAATCCTTGGGAAAAAGAACAACCAAATCTTATTGATGATTTGGTAAAAAAGACCAGTTATTATCGCGAACTGTCTGCCATGTTCCCTGATAATCCAGATTCAGTCAACTATTATCTAAACAAGGTACACAAGACAAAAGTCTTTTCCTACTATGATGATAAGGAAAAAGAATTAAGCACTATTGATTCTATTCGTTATATGTGTAAATTTCTACATTGCGGATTTATAGCCATGGATCCGCACAACGGTCATATAAAAGCATGGGTGGGCGATGTAGATTACAACTCATGGAAATACGACAAGGTGATGGCTACACATCAGCCAGGTTCAACTTTCAAGCTTTTTGTCTATACCGAAGCAATGAATCAGGGAATGTCGCCAAATGATGTGGTTCTTGACTCTCCAATATCAATTACCGACCCTAAAAATGAGACATGGATTCCTAATAATGCTAATGGTTCTTACTCATACTCCGACATTTCACTCGAAACAGCATTTGCGAAAAGCGTTAATACTGTTGCTGTGAAACTCGGGCAAACACTTGGTTTGTCGTCTATCGCAAGGACTGCGAAGAAGATGGGCATTACTACAAAGCTGGAAGAAACACCAGCCATGACTCTCGGTGCATCAGACGTGAAACTTGTTGACCTGACAGCAGCGTATAGTGTAATTGCAAATGGTGGCGAACAGGTTACTCCTATCCTTGTGACGAAAATCGTAGATGCAAAAGGCAATGTTGTCTATCAGCCTGAAATAGAAAAACGCCGCATACTCTCAGAATCCACAGTCTATTACATGCAGAGACTGCTGATTGGTGGTGTTAAGCATTATTATGGCACATCACACAATCTGATGACTTTCATAGGCAACATCAACGATACCGACTTTGGCGGCAAGACGGGTACGACCAACAATCATTCCGATGGTTGGTTTGTTGGAGTTACCCCTCATCTCGTGGCTGGAGCATGGGTTGGAGGAGAATACCGATCCATCCACTTCCGTAATGCTCAAGGTCAAGGTTCCAGAACAGCACTTCCTATTTGTGCACAATTCCTGCAACGGGTGTTCAACACCAGTTCGTTCAAAAGCTATCATGGCCATTTTGAAGATTTTAGTGACAAATATGGCAAATTCACATACGAAACAAATAAAGTTGTTGAAGACACGATTGTCGTTGATAGTATTGATGCCGAAGCAATTTTAAAAGAAGAAGAAACAATAGTTCAATAATCCATAATGAAAAAATATTATATACCTCTCATAATCTGTGGAGTAGCACTGATAGGAATAATTATTTACTACTTCTTCACTCCATTTTCAAAGATTAAGAACGACTATTATCTGTGCATTGATGATAACGATAATATCGACTCTGTGATTAGCAAAATCAAACCTGTTGCTTCCGAGAAGGGTTTTTCAGCATTGACAACACTTATTCGGCACACTTCTTATTCAAATAAAATAAGGTCTGGGCGTTTCAAAATTGGACACAACGACCCTACTGTCACCATTTTCCACAGAATGAACAGCGGATTGCAGGCATCTGTGATGCTCACTATTCCAAGCACACGTACAATTCCTGAACTCGCAGATAAAATCGGGAAAAATCTAATGATTGGTAGCGAGGCAATACGTTATGCTCTGGAAGACAGCGCAATCTGCAAACAATATGGATTCACGAAGGAAACAATTCCATGCTTGATTATCCCTAACACATACAATCTTTATTGGAATATTACACTCGAAAATTTCCTGAAACGCATGAAAAACGAATATAATTCATTCTGGAACAAAGAACGTATGGCTAAAGCACGAGAAATGGGATTCACTCCTGTTCAGGTTTCAACTCTCGCAAGTATTGTTGATGAAGAGACTGCCAATGAATCTGAAAAACCCACAATTGCTGGCTTGTACTATAACCGCTATAAAAAAGGCATGAAGCTTCAGGCCGACCCAACTATAAAATATGCTGTAGGTGATTTCACTATCAAGCGAATACATAATTGGATGCTACAGACTAATAGCCCTTATAATACCTATCGCAATATGGGCTTGCCTCCTGGACCGATTCGTATTCCTTCGGTTCAAGGCATTGACGCTGTATTGAATTATGAGCACCATAATTATATTTTCATGTGCGCTAAAGAAGATCTTTCAGGTACTCACAACTTTGCGAGCGATGCTGTTGAGCATATGAAAAATGCCGACCGCTATTACGCCGCCTTAAACAAACTTGGAATTGAATAAATCATAAATTTAAATATTATGTGTGAAATTAAAGATGAAGAGCTCAAAAAAAGCAAGAGCTTTGTTGAGCAGTTCGTAGAAGAAGACCTCTCTGAAGGCAAGAACGACAGTCGAATCCAAACACGTTTTCCGCCAGAACCTAACGGATACATTCATATCGGTCATGCGAAAGCCATTTGCATGGACTTTGGTATAGCCGCAAATTATGGTGGTGTATGCAATTTGCGCTTCGACGATACCAACCCTTCAAAGGAAGATACTGAATATGTTGATTCCATAATTAATGACATAAAATGGTTGGGATTCAAATGGGGGAACGTCTATTATGCTTCAGATTACTTCCAATATCTATGGGATTTTGCTGTGTGGCTCATCAAACAGGGTAAAGCATACATTGACGAACAGACATCCGAAGAGATTGCAGCACAGAAGGGGACACCTACATCGCCAGGTGTTGCTAGTCCTTACAGAGACAGACCTGTGGAGGAAAATCTTGGACTTTTCTATAAGATGAACACTCCTGACGTTCCAGAGGGTAGTATGGTACTGCGTGCAAAACTGGATATGGCTAATCCTAACATGCACTTCAGGGACCCTATCATCTATCGTATCATTCACACTCCTCATCACCGTACTGGCACAAAATGGAATGCATATCCTATGTACGACTTTGCACATGGACAAAGCGACTATTTCGAAGGTGTAACCCACTCCATCTGCACATTGGAATTTGTGCCTCACCGTCCATTATACGACCACTTTGTTGACGAACTGATAGAATATGAAAAATCCCTTCCTGAGTCTGAACGCCATCCTATAGGTGTTAACATAAACAATTACCGCACACGCCAAATCGAGTTCAATCGCCTGAACCTTACATATACGGTCATGAGCAAAAGAAAACTCAAAGCTCTTGTGGATGAACATCTTGTTGACGGCTGGGACGATCCACGTATGCCTACCGTTTGCGGTATGCGTCGTCGTGGATATTCACCCGAAAGCATAAGAAAATTTGTTGATTCCATCGGATACACAAAATTCGATGCGCTCAATGACATGGCACTTCTCGAAGCTGCTGTGCGTGAAGACCTGAATGCAAAGGCTTGCAGGGTTTCTGCCGTCTTAAACCCAGTGAAACTAATTATTACTAATTACCCAGAAGGTCAGACTGAAGAAATGGAAGCCATAAACAATCCTGAAAATGAAGCCGATGGCACTCACACCATTACTTTCTCACGCGAATTATGGATTGAGCGCGACGACTTCATGGAAGATGCTCCTAAAAAATTCTTCCGCCTTTCCATCGACCGTGAAGTGCGTCTAAAGAATGCCTACATCATAAAATGCACTGGCATTAAGAAAAATGATGCTGGGGAAATAGAAGAGATTTATGCTGAATATGACCCTCAGTCAAAGAGTGGACTGGAAGGTGCAAACCGCAAAGTAAAAGGCACTCTGCATTGGGTTAGTGCATCACAACATTGCCTCCCTGCAACCGTCCGCATCTATGACCGCCTATTCAGTGTTGAAAACCCAAGTGCCGAAGAGGGAGATTTCCGCGATTTGCTTAATCCAAATTCCCTTTCCATTCAGACAAACTGCTATGTTGAAAAATACCTTGCTGAGAAACAACCTGGCGACTATCTCCAGTTCCAACGTATCGGATATTTTACATTAGACCTTTCGTCAAAGCCTGATTGCCTTGTATTCAATAAGACAGTCGGCCTGAAAGACACCTGGGCAAAAATGAATAAATAATGTTTCAGACTCTATTAGACAATCTCAACTACGGCACAATTTTTTTTCTGATGATGCTCGAAAGCACAGTCGTGCCAGTGCCATCAGAATTTGTAGTAACTCCTGCAGCCTATCATGCCGCTGCTGGCAATCTTGATATTTGGCTGACAATACTCTTTGCAACCGTAGGTGCTGACGTTGGAGCAAGCATCAATTATTGGGTGTCGTTTTTTGTCGGACGTCCATTGGTGTATAAGTTTGCCAATAGTAAGTTAGGACGTCTCTGCCTACTAAATCAGCAGAAGGTGGAAAAGGCTGAAAAATATTTTGATGACCATGGAGTAGTAGCCACACTAACAGGCAGACTCATCCCATGCATCCGTCATCTCATTTCTATCCCTGCTGGACTGGCAAAGATGCACTATGGCAAATTTCTGCTCTACACAACTATTGGCGCAGCAGCATGGCATTCCATTCTTGCAATGCTTGGCTGGTATCTGCATGCTTTCGTACCAGAAGACCAACTCAACGATAAGATTACAGAGTATGCCGACTACATCAAGTGGGCAATTATCATACTCGTAATAATCGCGATAGTCTTCTTCATTGTAAAACATAAATCCAAAAAGTCCGCATAATCGCAAAACCGCAAAAATATTTATGGCAAATCATCTTGTAATTATGGCTGGCGGCATTGGCAGCCGCTTCTGGCCAATGAGCACAGAAAACAAGCCTAAACAGTTCATCGACATCATGGGATGTGGAAAGACTCTTCTTCAGCTTACTGCCGAACGCTTCAAAGGAATATGCTGCGAAACTGATGTATGGGTGGTAACTAACAAATTGTATAAAGACCTTGTAAAAGAACAATTGCCACATATTGCCGATGACCATATACTGATAGAGCCTTGCCGCCGCAATACAGCACCATGTATTGCATACGCATCTTATCGTATCAAGCACGACGATCCCAATGCCAATATTGTGGTAACTCCATCCGACCACATCGTGATGAATCCCACAGAATTTCAGCGCATTATTAGCAATTGTCTGCATTTCACCAGTGAATCCGACACTATCGTCACACTCGGAATCCCTCCTACCCGACCAGAAACAGGGTATGGCTACATACAAGCCAATTTCCGTAATGCTACAATCAGAAACAAAGAGATATTTCCTGTTGATTCATTCCACGAAAAACCAAATGCAGAAACTGCACAGACCTATCTGAATCAGAAAAACTACCTTTGGAATTCAGGTATCTTCATCTGGCAGGCAGAAACCATAGTCAACGCATTCCGCATCTACCAGCCTAATATGGCAAGACTATTTGAAAACCTTATGCCATACTATGCCACAGACAAGGAGCAGGAAATGATTGACCAGTATTTCCCTGACTGCGAGAACATTTCCGTTGATTATGCCATAATGGAAAAGGTAGAAGAAATCTATGTATCACCAGCCAATTGTGGATGGAGTGACCTTGGAACATGGGGCTCATTGCTACAGCAAAGCCAGAAAGACATTTACGGCAATGCATTGATTGGTCAGAACATACAACCATCAGCCATAAAGGTATATGATTGCCATAATTGTATCATACACGCCATGCAGGAAAAGCAAGTTGTAGTGCAAGGCTTAGACGGATACATCATTGCAGAGCACAATGACACATTGCTCATCTGCAAACTCAGCGAAGAGCAACGAATAAAGGAATTTCATTAAGGATGAGCTTTATATGTAGGCAATATAGACTATTCAGCACATACAATAATCAGGCGAAAAGTGCGTTAATATAGTTGTAATTTGTAAATTTTTGAGTCTTGAACTTTGATTTATCAAAATACCTTATTTGTCTGCTTGTATTTCTATGCGGTTTTTGCATAGATGTATCTGCTGATACTTTTTTGCTTAAAGGCAGGATTATGGATTCCGACCGTAATCCTCTCGAAATGGCTACCATTTCCTGTACTTCGCAAGGAAAGGCAGCCATTGCCAATCTCAAAGGCGAATATAAACTCACTTTGCAAAGTGCAGACAGCGTGGTGGTGAAGTTCTCCATGATTGGCTATCAGGCTCGCATCCGCACTCTCATCAGACCTAAAGGTACTGTGACAATCAACATTTCTCTTAAAGGATTGGAACTGAATGAAGTTGTTGTCACGGAAACACAACGTCAAAGGGATTTCACTGAAAGGATTGATGCGGAAGGGCTGAAGATGCTTCCTTCAACTACTGGCAATGGTGTAGAGGAACTCATACAAATGCAGGCAGGTGTAAGCACTCACAACGAATTGTCGTCACAGTATAATGTGCGCGGAGGAAGTTTTGATGAAAACTCCGTGTATATAAATAATGTAGAAGTCTTCCGCCCGCTTCTGATTCGCAGCGGTCAGCAGGAAGGATTGAGTATCATCAATCCTAATATGGTGCAAAGTATCAATTTTTCCGCTGGAGGATTTGCTGCACAATATGCCGACAAGATGTCGTCTGCTTTAGACATAACATACAAGAAGCCTACTCATTTCGAAGCATCCGTCAGCGGTTCTCTTTTAGGTGCTAATGCGTATATCGGCATAGGTAATAAAAAATTCTCCATGACACATGGCTTGCGTTTCAAGACCACACAATACCTGCTCAATTCATTAGAAACTAAAGGTGAATATAAACCTCGACAGATTGATTATCAGACATATTTGAGTTACAGCCCTACCAAAAATTGGACTATCGACTTCATCGGCAACATTTCAGAAAACCAATATGAATTTCAGCCCGAAGACCGTGAAACCAGCTTTGGTACTCTGGAAGATATTCACTCCCTGAAGGTTTATTTCGATGGTAACGAAAAAGATCTTTTCCGCACATATTTCGGTACGTTTGGCATCACTCGCCATTTCGGTGAAAAAACGTCACTTTCACTCTTAGGTTCTGCCTATAATAGTAAGGAAAAGGAAACTTACGACATTCAGGGTCAATATTGGATGGACGAAGCCGATGTTGTGAAAAACCTTGGTGTCGGCACCCACATGGAACATGCCAGAAACTATCTGAAATACAATGTCATCAGCGCAAAACTGCTCGGTGAACATAAAAGCGACAACCATAACGTGAAAGGTGGAGTGACATTCAAAAAGGAAAAAGTGGATGAGGATTCGCGGGAATACGAAATGAGAGACTCCAGCGGCTATTCCATGCCACACAATGCAAATGCTCTGCAAATGGTTTATTCCTTAAAATCAAAAAACACTCTGGAATCCCAAAAACTGGAAGTCTTTCTGCAAGATACCTACCGTTTCAAGAGTGGTAGCCAGAAAACATTCTATACCTTAAACTATGGCGCAAGATTCTCTTATTGGGACTATAACAAAGAATCCCTTTTCTCGCCACGTGCATCATTAGCCATCATACCAGCATTCAATAATGATGTTACGCTCAGATTCGCTACAGGCTATTACTATCAGACTCCTTCCTACAAGGAAGTCCGCGACACAATAACCACCAACGGTGAGACTAAGGCTATTCTGAATGAAAACATCAAATCGCAACGCTCAGTACATTTCATCGCTGCTGCAGATTATAGATTTAAAATCCAAGACCGCCCATATAAAGCCACAGCAGAATTGTATTACAAGTTGTTGGGAAATCTAATTCCTTACAATGTCAACAATGTAAAGATTGTCTATTACGGTGGCAACCTCTGTACTGGCTACACGGCAGGTGTTGATTTAAAAATTTACGGTGAGTTTGTACCAGGAACTGATTCGTGGGTTAGTTTTTCTTACATGAAGGCGCAGCAAAAGCTCAATGGCAAGTGGATTCCTATGCCAACCGACCAGGGGTTCAGTGCAAATCTGTTTTTCACAGACTATTTCCCTGGCACTGACAGATGGAAAATGACGTTGAAACTCAGTTATGCTGGTGGATTGCCTTTTGGTCCACCTCATACAGGATTGGAAAAGCAAGTCTTCCGTGCCACAGCCTACAGGCGTGCCGATATAGGAATGAGCTACCGAATCGTCAACAATGAACGCAATGGAGGATTGAAAGATAAAGGAAAAATATTCAAGAACATTTGGGCAGAACTCGACTGCTTCAACATTTTCGGTTTCAACAACGTGAACTCATATTATTGGGTAACCGATGTCACAAATCAGCAGTTTGCCGTGCCTAATTTCCTCACAGGCAGACAAATCAACGGCAAAATTTTGTTTGAATTCTAATTGCCTCAAGTTACCTGTTATAACAATAGCAGACTATTAGCGCATAACAGTCTAATGACCGATTTGGGATAATAGTACCGTGATCATGAGGTTTTAATCGCAAAACTAAAAAAGAATGTTAAAAAGGCAGTTTTGTTAGCTTTTTTTACGTCCATCATATTTTTATTTCTAAAACATTAGTTTAACTTTGCATCACGAAATTCAAGACATGCAAAAGAAAAATACATACACATTGACAAAAGCGGAGTTTCAAGTGATGAACATTCTATGGACTGCAGGAAAATCGTTGACTGTATATGAGGTGATAGAACAATACGATGACCCCAAACCGGCATACACAACGATTTCTACTTTCTTGAAAATACTATATAACAAGAAATTCGTTGAATACAAAAAAGGTAGAGGGAAGACCCACTTGTATTCACCGTTAATTTCAAAGGCCGAATATACACGCCAGACCATGGAGGAAATGAAAAACGACTTTTTTGATGGTAGTGCATCGTCGTTTGTTAAGTTCTTTGTCAAAACAGAGAAGATTTCGCGTTCAGAATTAGAGGAACTCATAAAACTAATAGAGGAAGAGTAATGATAGCATTGACAACATACGCAATAAAGTCGGCAATATGTTTGGTCCTGCTTTATGTGCCATACGTATTGATAATGAGGAAGGACACATTCTTCTCATTCAATCGTTATGTGTTGCTTTCAATAGTTGCAATGTCTTTTGTATTGCCATTACTCAACATACCGTTGTTGGCAGGATTGTTTAATCCCGTAAGTCCAGAGTCGTCAACATTTGTAGATATAGAATTGCCTCTGCCAACACAAGTCGAAGCTGAAAAAAGTGGAAGCCACTTCTCGTGGATGCAGAGAGTAGTTATTGTATATTTTATTGGAATGGCAATTTGCTTACGAAGAAAGATTGTTGGTCTAATCAAGTTGATTCGTTTTATTCCACATGGATGCCTGTTTATCGACAAGAGGGATGGCATGAAAATCTTTTGCCATATAAAAGACACACGCTCGTTTTGCTGGATGAAATCTGTGGCCATATCCGTAGATGACTATAAAAATAACCAGCGTGAGATACTCATGCATGAGAAGGCACACATACAAGGCCGGCACTCGTATGACATTATATTTATTAATCTTGCAGAGGTGATACAATGGTTCAATCCATGCATTTACCTGTTGCACTCATCGTTGAGCGAAACCCATGAGTTCGCTGCCGATGAATATGTGTTACGAAATGGAATAACTGCGCAGAACTATCAATATTTATTAATCCGCAAGACTGTAGATAATGGCTATTCCTCGTTTGCGAACAGCTTTAACCACAGTCTGCTTAAAAAAAGAATCAAAATGATGAAAACAAAGAAATCGAATCCGTGGAACCGCATGAAAGTTCTATATTTAATTCCTGTTTCATGCTTGGTGTTGTCGGTATTTGCCACTCCAACAATTGCTGAAACACACGGCGAAATATTGTCATCTGCAAATGACAATAAGGATGAAACTTTCGACGTTTGTGAAGTTATGCCAGAATTTGAAGGTGGTCTCTCAGAACTGATGACATTCCTCAGGCAAAACATCAAGTATCCTGTATCGGCACAAAAAGAAAAAATAGAAGGTCGTGTGCTTGTCTCATTCGTAGTTGACAAAGACGGCAGTATCTGTGAAGCAAATGTTGTAAAGTCAATTTCTCCTGATCTCGATGCTGAGGCATTGCGTGTGGTCAATGCCATGCCGAAATGGAGACCTGGTAGGCAGAATGGTAAAGTCGTCAGAGTGAGATATACGCTGCCTATCTCGTTCCGACTTACAGAAGACAACAATAATGTGTCAACAAAGGATGAAGGTGGACTATCCGTCAGATTGTATCCTAATGATCCTAATGCAAAGACACCACTTGTGATTGTGGATGGTAAAGAAATACCAATGAGCGAATTGCAATCTATTGATAAAAACACTATTGACCATATTGATGTGCTGAATAGCAAATCCTCATATAAACTTTATGGTGACAAAGCTAAGAATGGTGTGATAATCATAACAACAAAGTCGAAATAAACTCTTCGTATGCACATTTAGGTGTGTTCGAACACACCTAAATGTACTTATCTATTACAAGGTTTTGCGGTTTTACGGATTTTACCGCATTATCCTTTTTTAATAAAAAAAATCTTAAAATCCCTCTCCCCTACTCCCTAACCTCTAATCTTTTTATTATCTTTGCACCCGAATTGCGTCGAATGCGGAATTTGCGCAATATAATTAAAAAAACTTAATTGTCGGCTGATATTCGTCGCAGTTTCGGACTTATTTATTATTTTTGCGTGTCAAAATAGATTTTTTACTTTTTAAACAAAACGAATATACTAAAATTATGAAATTATCACGTATTGATCATCTTGGCATCGCTGTCAAGAGTATTGATGAGGTTCTCCCCTATTTCGAGAATGTATTAGGATTGAAGTGTTACAACATCGAAGAAGTTGCTGACCAGAAGGTAAAGACTGCTTTCTTGAAGGTTGGTGAAGTTAAGTTGGAATTACTCGAACCAACTTCAGAAGAAAGCACAATTGCCAAATTCCTTGAGAAAGGTGGTCGTGGCGTTCATCATGTAGCATTTGCTGTAGAAGATGGTGTTGCTAACGCATTGGTTGAATGCACTGAAAAAGAAGTCCGCGTTATCGATCAGGC
Organism: Prevotella sp.; assembly: GCA_045597685.1. GTDB lineage: Bacteria > Bacteroidota > Bacteroidia > Bacteroidales > Bacteroidaceae > Prevotella. The sequence continues at coordinate 8,311 of JAZLKO010000023.1, read as the reverse complement.
TCCACGTCCAGGAGCAGAAAATATGATGATTGCCTTCTTGCATCCAAAATCAACTGCTGGCATTCTTACAGAATTATGTGAACCAAAGAGTAATGAGTAATAAGTAATGAGCTATGAGTAAGCAATTCGATAAGATTAAAGAGCTTGTTGAGAAGAGAGACAAAGCTCGTCTTGGTGGTGGCGAAGTTGCCATTGAGAAACAACATGGTAGAGGAAAATATACTGCTCGCGAACGCATTGACATGCTGCTCGATGAAGGTAGTTTCGAGGAATTCGATATGTTCAAACTTCACCGTTGCCATAATTTCGGAATGGAAAAGAAACAGTTCCTTGGTGATGGCGTTGTAGCTGGTACTGGTACGGTTGATGGCCGTCAGGTATTCATCTTTGCACAGGACTTTACTGTAAACGGTGGTTCACTATCTGAAACTATGGCAGAAAAAATCTGCAAGGTAATGGATGAAGCAATGAAAGCAGGATGCCCTTGCATCGGTATCAACGACTCTGGTGGCGCACGTATTCAGGAAGCTGTAAATGCATTGGCAGGGTATGCCGAGATATTCGAAAGAAATATTCTTGCAAGTGGTGTCATTCCACAGATTTCAGGAATCTTTGGTCCATGTGCTGGTGGTGCAGTTTATTCACCTGCACTAACAGACTTCACATTAATGATGGAAAACACAAGCTACATGTTCCTTACAGGTCCAAAAGTTGTAAAGACGGTAACTGGTGAGGATGTAGATCAGGAAAGCCTCGGTGGTGCAAGCGTTCACTCTACAAAGAGTGGTGTCACCCACCTCACAGCAGCAACTGAAGAGGAAGCTATTCAGACCATAAAAACTCTGCTCAGCTATATCCCTTCAAACAACATGGAAGAAGCTCCTCGCACAGAATGCACCGACCCTGTTGGAAGAACGGAAGATATGTTGAATGAGATTTTGCCAGACGATCCTAATCAGGCATACGATATGTACAAGGTTATCGGTGCTGTTGTTGATGATGGCGAGTTCTTTGAGATACAGCCTAAGTTTGCGAAGAATATTATTATCGGTTTTGCACGCTTCAACGGTCAGAGCGTAGGTATCGTTGCCAACCAGCCAATGGCATACGCTGGCGTGTTGGACTGCAACGCATCTCGTAAGGGTGCACGCTTTGTTCGCTTCTGCGATGCCTTTAATATCCCAATCGTAACATTGGTCGATGTTCCAGGATTCCTTCCTGGTACTGGTCAGGAATACAATGCAGTTATCCTTCACGGAGCTAAGTTGCTCTATGCTTACGGTGAAGCTACAGTGCCAAAGGTAACTGTTACCCTGAGAAAGAGCTATGGTGGTAGCCATATCGTAATGGGCTGCAAGCAGCTCCGCGCCGACCGCAACTATGCATGGCCATCAGCAGAGATTGCTGTAATGGGCGCAAGTGGTGCTGCTGCCGTTCTTTATGCTAAAGAAGCTAAGGCTGCAGAAGATCCTAAGGCATTCATGGCAGAAAAAGAAGCCGAATATTCCGAGGCATTTGCAAATCCTTATCAGGCAGCTAAGTTTGGCTATATTGATGATGTGATCGAACCTCGCAACACTCGTTTCCGCATCTGTCGTGCATTGGCACAACTTGACACAAAACGTCAGAACCTGCCTGCAAAGAAGCACGGATGTATTCCATTGTAAATCCCGGAAACTCCGGGAATCCCGGAAATCCCGGATAACTCGGATATCTGGAATATCTGGAAAAAATAATAACATTAACAGTAAAATAGCGTGAAAAAAGTATTATTCATTAATCAGGAAATAACACCTTACGTTGCAGATACACCTATGTCTCTGGCTGGTAACAAACTACCGTTGGCAATGGTGGAAAATGGGCATGAAATACGCATATTCATGCCAAAATGGGGATGTATCAACGAACGCAGGAACCAATTACATGAAGTAATCCGCCTGTCGGGAATCAACCTGATTATAGATGGTGCCGACCATCAGCTGATAATAAAAGTGGCTTCTATCCCAGGCACACGCATTCAGGTGTATTTCATTGATAATCCCGACTATTTCAATTCCCGTAAGACCATGACTGTCAACGAGAAAGGCATTGAGTATAAGGATAATGGTGAAAGAGCCATCTTCTTTGCGCGTGGCGTATTGGAAACTGTAAAAAAGTTGCGCTGGATACCTGACATCATCCACTGCCAAGGCTGGATGAGCGCTATTTTACCTTACTATATTAAGACAGCATTTAAGGATGAACCTTGCTTCACAGATGCTAAGATAGTGACAAGTCTGTTTAATAACGACATGACTGGCACCTTTAGCAGAAAATTCAAAAAGTCAATAAAATACAACGAAGCAACGGCTGAAATACTGGATAATTATAGTACACCATTTAACTACACAGAACTGGTAAAACTGGCTATCGACTATTCTGACGCAATAGTCGAAGCCGTACCAGATTTGTGCCCAGAATTGAAAGATTATAGTACTGGACGTAATATTCCAATTCTGAATTATCAAGAATATGAGAAAATCGGAACTGCACTTTCCGATTTCTATGAATCATTGTAGGTGGCCCTATAAATTATTAAGAGTTCATATTATTTTAACTTTTATAGAACACACCTGAAGATTAAAGATGAAAAAAGTTTTTTGGATAATTACTGCTCTGTTGCCTATTCTATTCATGTCTTGTGATGACGAATCGCTACAGATAGGTTCCACAATTGTTCCTTCAAGCGACCACGTGCAGCTTTCATCAGCAGTTTTTGAGATTCCCTCACAATCACTGGTAGTAGATTCTGTATTGGCAAGAAATGGCGTAGCATATCTTGGACGGATTCGTGATGCCGAGACTGATGCTTATCTTACAGCCAATTTCCTCACACAATTTCATGTCATAGAAGAATATCAGCTGGTTCCAATCGATGAGATTGTAAGCCGCGATAAAGATGGGAAGATTATAGCTGACTCTGTTATATTGTCATTCTATGTCGATAAATATTTTGGTGACAGCCTAAACCAAATGCAGGTTACAACATACGAAATGGCTGAACCTGTGGAAGAAGGTATTTCATATTATAGTAATGCCGACCCTAAAAAAGAAGGGTTGATAAGACCTTACAAAGCAGACGGCACGGGAGGATTAAAACTTACTACTTCATGGTGCGCCGTTGATCAGACCATTTCTGATAGTCTCAGACAACAGTATTACGCATCGGTAAAAATTCCTGCCAACCAGCCATATACCGATAAAGCGGGAAATACATACAACAACTATGGCTCGTATATATTGCAATCCATCTACGAGCATCCTGAGTATTTCAAAAACTCTTATGAATTTATCCATCATGTGTGCCCTGGATTCTATCTTGAAACCACTAATGGTATCGGCACTATGGTGCAAATTCCATTTTCACAACTTAGCATGTGGATTCGTTACCAAGATAATGACTCAATCGGAAAAACCGTTATTAATCTGCATGGTACCGACGAAGTGTTGCAGTTCTCAAGTCTTGATAATGATAAAAAACGAATCCAAGAACTGGCAGACGACAAAACCTGCACATGGCTGAAAACTCCTGCTGGTGTCTTTTCGGAATACACTATCCCTGTCAACGAGATTTTCATCGGACACGAACGCGATAGTATCAGTTCGGCAAGCATATCCCTGCAATGCTATAACTCAACCGACAAGAGCGAATATGCCCTGTCGGCACCAGAGCAACTGATGCTGATAGAAAAGGATAGTGTCGAAACATTCTTTGAAAAATCAAAAGTGGTAGATAATGAGAGAACCTATCTGGCTCAATTAGCAACTGCTACAAACTCTTATACATTCTCAAACATTTCCTCACTTGTAACGAAGTTGCATATCAACCGCACAAATGGCGGGGATAACTGGGAAGCACAACATCCTAATTGGAATAAGGTGGTTGCCATACCTGTTACCGCCACAATGAACACATCTGGAGTCTGCACAAGAATAGTACACGATATGACATTCAAATCTGCACGACTTATAGGTGGCAGCAATAGTAAGTTCGACCCAATAAAACTAAATGTGGTTTATACCAAATTCTCTGAATAAAATGAAAAAACTGCTATTTGTTATAATTGCTTTATATACATGCACTATTTCAGCACAGACCATCTCTGTCGAGCAGGCAATGAGTAATGCCAGAAACTTTTTATCCATTCACAGCAAAAGAGTAAAAAGTGCCAATAGCAGTCTGGAACTGGCACACATATCCAAAGACAACAATAACACCTATTATTATGCCTTCAACAACAGCAATGATGGGTTTGTGATTGCTTCTGGCGATAAGGTGGCTGAAACTATTCTGGCTTATTCAGAACACGGACATTTTGATCCTACAAACATAAATCCTAATTTCAAGTGGTGGTTAGAGCAATACGAAAAGCAAATTGCTTATGCGAAATCACAAGGTATATCAGAATATGCAAACACTACCAGCACATCTGAAGCCAAACAGGATGTTCCAATATTAGTTGCAACACGCTGGGATCAGTTAGCACCATATAATAACGAAATCAAAACCACTACAAAGCAAAACTATCTGACAGGCTGTGTTGCTACTGCGATGTGCCAGGTCATGAAGACGCATGAATGGCCTGTTCAAGGCACTGGGTCGCATACATACAAAGACGAAGGTTTTAGCAACAAAACATACACCCGTATTTTCAGCGACCACACCTACGACTGGGAGAATATGCTTAATGTGTATAATGCTGGCTATGACTCTATTCAGGCGGCAGCAGTTGCTACCATAATGTTCGATGCAGGGGTATCTATCAATATGCAATATGGTACTTCAATACAAGGCGGCAGTGGTGCTTATACTGAGCATGTTCCTTATGCATTTGTGAACTATTTTGGCTACGATAAGGGAATACACCATGCTTATCGTGACTACTATACAGACGATGATTGGGCAAATATGCTCTACCAGGAATTGGCTGCTGGCAGACCTGTTATGTATAGCGGATGTGACACTGGTGGACATTCCTTTATTTGCGACGGGTATAAAGCCAGCACAGACCAGTATCATTTTAATTGGGGATGGAGTGGCGATAACGACTGCTATTGCCCTTTGAGTGCAGTAAAATGCGCTGGTACACTTTGGAAGTATTATCAGGATATGATTATGGGCATCCAAAAACCTGTCGAGGACAGCAGAGGTGCTCTGAACATAATCATCTTCGACGATTGTCCGTTCCAATATACTGTCAATACCACTGATAGTCTGTCAACCTACCAATGCACATTTGGCACATATTATGATGTGTTTTACCATAAGAACAAGGGATTCCTTTACAATGACTCATGGAAAGCTGGCAGTGCTATTTTCAACATTAAATTTACCAATCAGGCTACAGGCAAAACATACTATACAAAATATCCAGAAGGAACAACGCCTAAATCCTACTCATTCCCTACATATTATTTGAACTACGACTATGAAGGGTATCAGGAGACAATAAACATCTCGAATGTAATAACACCAAAATTGCCAGCAGGTACATACCATGTCTCATTGGTATATCAGGAGTCCGAAATCGCTGATATTAACAACGACACCCTTTGGATGGAGGTTCTGGCTTATCAGTCGGCAAAGAACTATCAAGTCCTGAAAGTTGAAAGCAATGTTCCTGTTCCAGAAATTAAAGAAGCCACAAATATCACAGAATCAGGCTTTACGGCAAATTGGGCGGCTGTCAAGGATGCTGTTTCCTATTCTCTCTGCCTGACAAAACAAGAAAAAGAAGCAACAGAAGAGATTGCACTACTCATCGAAGAGTTTGATGTTTTTGCCGATGTCAAAAGCGACGGAAGCACAGACATCAGCACTATGTTGGATCAGTATGGCTTTGAAGGCTGGAGTGGTTCAAAACTATTCAAGGCACCACATGCAGTGAAATTAGGCTCAAGTAATACAGGTGGCAGCCTCACCACCATGACGCTTAACGCAATTGATAGTGTCGTAGTCATCATTGGTGAAAAACCATACGCGAAAGACAGCACCACCATAAACGTAAAAATCGGAGAAACCGAAAAGTCGTTTACCGCAACTGGTGCAGAACATATATTCAAGGCAAAAATAAATGGTGATTTCAATGTAAGCATATCAACGTCTGGTGCAAAACAGCGTGCATACATCAACAAGATTGTAGTAATGAGCAACACCAATTCAAAGGAGACCATATTGATAGAAAATATTGCCGACACTTGCTATGAATTTACCAATTTGGACAATCAGCACACATACATTTATCAGGTAAGATGCACCACAGATGAAGGAACATCAAAATGGAGCAAATATTCACAGAAAATTGAATTGTCTGGTTCTGCAATCCTATTGGGTGACGCAAACAATGATGGTGAAGTAAATGTGAATGACATTACGACTATTGCCACATACATACTTACAGGAAATGTGGATTCATTCAATTTTGAGAATGCTGATGTAAACAAAGATGGTATAATCAACGTCAACGACATAACTTGTACTGCCAATATCATATTGGGTAATTAGTCCATTCCGGACAACCCGGACATTCCAGACTATCCGGCAAACGCAAAAAAGGAGAGGTGACAGAGTGGCTGCCAAACTTAAACACGGTGCTCGCAGTGGCGAGCGACTGAAGACAAAAATATAATTGGAGAGGTGACCGAGTGGCTGAAGGAGCTCGCCTGGAAAGCGGGTGTACCCCAAAAGGGTACCGGGGGTTCGAATCCCCCTCTCTCCGCAAAACATAAAATCGTCAATTGATATCAAATTTCTGGAATTAAACGACTATCCCTAATTTACGGAGAAAAAAGTTCCAAATTCGCTAAAATGACGGTTAACATCGTTAACATCGTTAACATTTTAACACATTTTAACCAGAAAAAAAACCTGCCGCTGCTAAAGCACACAACACCATCCCGAAGATTAGCATCATGAACGCGGATATGTATTGAAGCCTAATTTGTGGTTTTATGAAATCATCTGTAAAAGGCTGTTGTTTTAAAAAAGGGAAAGGCGGAAACTCCGCCTAACCCGAAAATTGACATATTGGCTTAGAAACCGCCAACGTAACTACAATTGAGTGCAAAGTCAGCCACAGCGTTGTGAGTGTAAGAAACACCCTCACGACAATTGCCCGACGCCTTCTCTTCACCGTCAATCATGATTGAAAGTGAGTCACCAGTGCCACCAGATGCTACAGCCTCGATCGAGATTGTGTGGTTTCCAGCTTCTACAGTTGTACTTGCTGACGCTTGACCTGCTCCAAGTTCAACACCGTCAATCTTTACAACCAATGCAGAGGCTGCAATTGGAGCCGAGCCAACCGTTTCCTTTGTGAGTTCACAATCATAAGGACCTCCAGCAACCTCCTCAAATTGTGCTGACAAAGTAATGTCAGCGGTTACGTTTGCAATGGCGCGTGTTCGGTTGGTGTCGTTGTCGCTCCACTTCTTGAACTGATACCCTGTACTTGGTATTGCCTTAATGACGATTGAATCACCCTTAGCAATTGTCTTTGAAGATGTTGAGCCTTGTGCAGAGTCACCAGCCTGAACCTGACCACCTGTTCCAGCAGTCAAAGAAACGGTTACCTGCTCAGCTGGTGGGATTGCCTGGAAGTGAGCTACAACGGTCACGTCAGTTGCTGGCATGTCAAAGTCTGTGCATGTTGCATCGTCTGAGAACTTTTCGCCACCACGATACCAACCAGCGAATTCGTAACCACTCTTTGCGCTTGCGCTGAATGTAGCGTTGTCACCTTCAGCGAACAAACCACCACCTGTTACGGTACCCTTGTTTGTGTCTTCGCTCTGAACGGTCAGAAGATACATTCCTTCAGGACGTGTGCTTTCACCACCAAAGATGTAAGCGTCTGCCTGAGTTTCACCGTAAGAAGCTGCTGCTCTTTCAAGTTGTTCGTCGCTTGAATACTGCTCGATAAGGTCGAAATCGTTAGCTGCGAGGTACTGGGTAGAAACCTTGCGGCTGCTCTTGCGAGCATGAACCCAACCGTAAGCACCAACAACTTCACTACAATCAGAAGCAAGACAACCGTCGATTACTTCGTCGAAGCCAAGTCCAGCAGGAAGCGGATTTGCATCAGCCTGGTCAAGCACGATTTGGTTTGGTTCGCACTTAACGTAAGGTGTACCCATGAAATCAACCTGCTTCAATGCGAAGAATGTCAGAGCATCGCCCTTCTGGAATGCTGGGTTGTTGTCAATGATAAGCTTTGACAAATCACCGATTGACATTCCTTCGATGGCAGCATTACCAATAAGGATGCTTGAT
>JAZLKO010000022.1:0-14904 GCA_045597685.1 Prevotella sp. | reverse complement strand
TACTTTATTACTAATATATATCAACTATTCATCTACTATTTAAAATAGGAGATAAATAGGAGATAAATAGGAGATATATACGAGATATATAGGAGATATGCATAAGAAATGGTAGAAAAGATGGGGTGAAAAGGCTGAAGTGTAATGACCGATTCGGGTTAAAAAATCATAATTATCAATTATCAATTGTCAATTGTCAATTAAAAAACGCAGTTTTTTCTTACCTTTGCCCCGAAATAACGATATTTATGAAAACAATTTGTAAAAAAAGTGCGATTTGCCATTTGACAGGTATTTTTGTTCTGTTTCTGTTGTCTTGTCTTGAAGTTGCGGCAAAAGAAAAAACTCCTGCTTTTCCTGGCGCAGAAGGGTTCGGCCGTTATACTACAGGTGGACGTGGTGGAGCAGTGTATCATGTTACAACACTTGACGATGGCACGCGGGAAGGTACTTTCCGCTGGGCTTGCAATAAGAGCGGCACTCGTACAATTGTTTTCGATGTAAGCGGAACGATTCATCTTAATTCGGCATTGAATATCTCGAATGGCAACCTGACAATTGCAGGGCAGACTGCACCTGGTGATGGTATTTGTATTGCTGACTATCCAGTTTCGCTGAAGGGTAGAAATATTATTGTCCGCTATATGCGTTTCCGTCTTGGGAATAAGAATGTTCTCAAAAATGGTGCTGATGGCTGGGATGGATTTGGTGGCTTTGATGCTTCGGACTGGATAATTGACCATTGCTCAGTGAGTTGGAGTATTGACGAATGTCTTTCTGTACTGGGGAATAAGAACACAACGGTTCAATGGTGCATATCAGCTCAGAGCCTTGTCAATTCAGGACATTCCAAAGGTGCTCATGGCTATGGAGGCAACTGGGGTGGCAATCATGCATCTTTCCATCATAATTTCATTGTACACCATACAAGCCGTACTCCAAGACTTGGTCCACGTCCTACAACTCAGATGAATGAATACATGGACATGCGCAATAATGTTATCTACAATTTTGGCAGTAACGGATGTTATGGCGGTGAGGCAATGAAGGTCAATATTGTAAACAACTATTACAAGCCAGGTCCTGGTAGTCCGACCAACGAAAAAGGGCAACGTATAGCTGGTATAGGCATTCGCACATCAAGTTATGTGAGTAGTTATCCTGACTATGCTCCGGCATGGCATGTCTGGGGAAAGTATTATGTGAATGGAAACTATAATTCCAAGTACTATAATGTGAATTCAGACAACTGGACGTACGGAATCTATAACCAAATAGACAATGGTAGCAATGACGGTACATACACTCAAACCACAAAAGATACTATAAAGTTGAATGCCCCTTTGGATATTATCTATACCACAACGCATACAAGTATGCAGGCTTATAGCCGTGTGATGAAATATGTTGGTGCAAGCCTTCATCGTGATTCTCATGATTCCTTGATGGTAAGTGATTGTCAGACAGGCAGAGCCAGTTATACTGGAAGTGGGCTGAGTGCTGGGTTTATCAATTCCCAAGACGACCTGAAACCGAAAAATGCTGGTAGCGACTGGACAGCATGGCCAACACTTAAAACGTTGCCTGCCCCAACTGATACCGACAAGGATGGTATGCCAGATGAATGGGAAACGACTCATGGTTTGAATCCAAACGATGCTACTGATGGTGCAAAGGTGGCTACGGAAGAGGGTTATACTAATCTTGAGGTTTATATGAATAGTCTCGTTGAAGAAATAACGATTGCTCAAAATGAAAGCGGTACTATTGTAGGCGAAATTGAAGAAGTGCCAGATGCTCCGGCAACGGAATATCTGCTCGACGCAAGCACAAACACAGGCAACAATACAAACAGCATTTATCGTTTTGATAACAATATCACTATAACCAACAATAATGATAAAAGCTATGCAGTAGTAAGCAAGACAGATTTGATAAAATATTCTTCAAATGTTCAATACACAATCAATCTGCCAGCTGGCATAAACGTGAACAACATAAAATTTTATGGCAATGCCAACAATGACAGCAGCGACGGTTATCTTAAAGAATTGAACGGGCAGACATTTTCTTCAGAGCAGTATAAGTTTATTCCCCGAACTGCGGGTGTCAATAAGGAATATACGTTGCCCGTAACCCCACAGGAAGGAAAAATAACCTTTACTCCCTCTGGCACACAGGTGGGGTGGGGAATAACTTTGATTTATGAAAATGTGAAACCTGGTGATGCTAATAAGGATGGTAAAGTAAATGTCAACGACATCGCAACCATCGCTACTTATATCCTGACAGGCAAAGCCAATCCATTTAGTTTTACAAATGCAGACGTAAACAAGGATAATATTATAAATGTCAATGATATTACAGGCTCGGCAACCATAATTCTTAGCAATTAAAATAAAAAATGCAGGTAAGCATTGTGACTACCCAGCCTTTTTGAACCAAGGAGACAGGTACGTCTGGCCAACATCGGATACTACAATATGAAATTATGTCGCACCTACAGCGCTTTAGAGGATTACCGATTCAATTACGTAGCGCTATCGCACTACGCTATGTTATTACGCTCCTACAGAGCTTTTATCACATAAGTCCTGTAAGGACGGTGTAATATAGCGCAGGGTGCAACCCTGTGTATTAGGATGTTATCTCATTTAAGCCCTGTATGGGCGACATAATTCCATATACTCCGACACCCATAAACGACCAAACAACCAAAAGGGTGAGTAGTTACTAAGTATTCTTAAAATAGTTAAATATTGTAAAAATATTTTTTGGTTCACTCAAGAATGTTTATCTTTGCACCGATTTAGAATTATGTTTATTTCAAAATATTTTTTACAAACTTTTAAATTTAGAAGATTATGAAGAAAATTTTTACTTTCGCAATCGCACTCGTATGTGCAATGGCTGCAAATGCAGCTGAACCAGCAAAGGGTAATCTGGTTCTTAGTGGTAGTGCATCTGAACTTACTCCAGTAGTTGTAACAGCAGGAGCTACTGATGCTACTGCTTATCTGTGGATTGACATTCAGGAAACACAGCAATTTACTGGCGTTGAAGCAGACATGACTCTTCCTGCAGGTCTTGAAATTACAAAAGCTGCTGGCTCAACTCTTACTAAAGACGAAGATGGTGAAAATACTCACACTGTTGGTAAGCCAGCTTTGAAAGGTGATGCTTGGAAACTCTTGATCTATTCTTCAGATTTGAATGTATTCCCAAAGAATCAAGGTTCTGTAGCTAAGTTGACTATAAAGGTTGCTGCTGGTTTCGTAGGTGGTGAAGCTGTTTGCAAAAACATTATTTTCTCTTGCAAGGAAACAAGTGCTTTCGATACAGCAAAGGGTGTTGATGGTACATCATTCGTTATCGCAGAAACAACTGGCATCAACGATGTTAACGCTAAGGGTATCGACGTAAACGCTCCTATGTACAACATGCAGGGTGTTCAGGTTAAGAGCGCAACTAAGGGCGTATTCATCCAGAACGGTAAGAAGTATATCGTTAAGTAATTAACATACACACCTTATTATAATAAATAGAGAAATGCTTCGGTGTTTCTCTATTTTTTTTGCTGTTTTTGTAACTATCTTTGAATAATACCATAATTCTAAGCAAGTAAATTACCAGTTTGCGATTGAATGTTGGAAAATAAACCAAAATAAACAGCCATTGATGCTAACGAAGCCTGTGGCTTTTGCCTACATAACAGCAAAAATCTTATGAAAACAAGTTTTCAACAATATTTCCTGTTCAGTATGCAACAATCAAAGATTGCTATGTTATCATCAATGGAGATAAACCAGTTGCTTCGCAACAAAAAACCGCAAGCGTTAATTAATTTACAATTTACTATTTCTTGCGCTCCGTAGGTGCTCAGGTACTTCGACTGGCTCAGCATAAACTAAGCAAAGCTCCGAGTCCAATTTACAATTTTCTATATAAATCTGTAGATGAAAATGTGTTTATTGCTGCTGAAAGCAGCTGGTTTATTGCTCATTCATAGAATAAAGTTAATCTTTGATTAATGAATAATGAATTGACTCAAACTTGCAAGCTTGCTTGTGAAGACAGAGGCAATACATTGTTCAAGAGCCGAAGGCTTCATTCTATGAATGAGGGTTTAACTCGGTTTATTTTCTGAAGATTTGCTCTAATTTATGGACAGAGTCAGTAATTAAAAAGGCTGAGTTGTTACTATTTCCCTAACTTTTTGAAAAATATTATCAAAAAATTTCTATATTTGTAATTTTTATTATAACTTTGCAGGCGTTTTGGCAATAATCTGAATTTCTACAATATTAAAACTATTACAATCTAATGATAAAGGGAAGTGTGAAACGATGGGGTAGCTCATTCGTTAATTGGTATTTTAATAAAAAATCATTACCTTATTGGGCAATTGTGATTATTGATGCTTTAGTAGTCTTATTTAGCTTCATAATCACTTTTTATTGTTTTTGGGGATAAATGACGCATCGGTGAAAGACGCACAGGTTCAGCATGTTTTATGCACCACACTTTTCTATACAGTGATTTATGTGGTGTTTTTCCGCGTGTTCAGGACTTATAAGGGAATATTGAGGTATTCCTCTTTTGTGGATTTGATACAGATTGTCAAAGCTGTTGTGTGCGGAATGCTTGTTTCTTTGATAGTCATGTCTATCGTCCTTTATCTGAAAGTTGGATGCCCAATGCACATAAGGGCAAGAGTCATAGTTACAGCATCTATTTTTTCGGGTATGTTGATGGTTCTTGTGAGAATGATTGTCAAAAATCTTTATGATATTGAGTTTGCCACAAAGAATGCAAGGCTTTGTTTCATATATGGTGTACAAGATGTGGGAATCGGTATCGCAAAATCAATAAGGAACGATAAACCAGCAAAGTTCATCCTCAAAGGATTTATTACAGATGTTCCCGACATGGGCGATTATATAATCATGGGCAAAAGGGTTTATTATCTTGATGACGACCTTGTGCCTACCATGAAATCAATGGGTGTATCTGCATTGATAATTAGTCCACTCAGGGCAAATGTTTTCCGTAATAATACAGAGTTTCAAGATCAGCTGATTGATGCAGGTATTAAGATATACATGCATGAAGGTGAACATGAGTACAAGGACAATGACACTGAAGTGGTGACTTTAAAGGAAGTTAGTGTGGAAGACTTGTTGCCAAGAAATGAAATTAAGATTAATCTCAGTGGTGTTGCAAGAATGCTGCAAGACGAAGTTGTGCTGATTACTGGTGCGGCTGGTTCTATCGGAAGTGAAATAGCGCGCCAGGTGGCACAGTTTAGGCCTAAGCAACTTATTCTGATTGATCAGGCGGAAACTCCGGAACATGATATTCGACTAATGATGATGAACGAATATCCCGATATCCCTGCCAAAACAATAGTCACAACGATTACTAATAAAGGTAGGATGAGGGACATATTCGAGCAATATCGACCAGCCTACGTGTTTCATGCCGCAGCTTACAAGCATGTACCAATGATGGAAGATAATCCATCAGAGGCTGTGCATAATAATGTGTGGGGCACAAAAGTCTTGGCTGACCTGTCGGTAGAGTTTGGTGTGAAGAAGTTTGTGATGATTTCAACCGACAAGGCAGTCAACCCGACAAATGTCATGGGCTGCAGTAAGCGAATATGTGAAATATACGTTCAGAGTTTGAACAAAAGTCTGCAAGGTAAGGAAAACGCGACACAGTTTGTAACAACACGCTTTGGAAATGTGCTTGGTTCAAATGGCTCTGTTATTCCGTTGTTTAAGGAGCAGATAAAGAATGGTGGACCAGTCACAGTTACCGATCCTAATATAATCAGATATTTTATGCTCATTCCAGAGGCTTGCAAACTGGTTCTTGAGGCTGGTACAATGGGAAGTGGAGGCGAAATATTTGTATTTGATATGGGTAAACCTGTCAAAATTTCAGATTTGGCAAAACGCATGATAGCTCTGAGTGGGGCAAAGAATGTGGAAATAAAATATACAGGATTGCGAGATGGCGAAAAACTCTATGAGGAAGTTCTTTCAGAAGAGGAAAACACAAAACCATCATTCCACGAGAAAATCAGAATTGCTGAAGTCAGGGAATACGAATATGAACGTGTATGCGCTGATTTGGATGATTTGTTCTTGATTGCTGCGAAGTTTGATGATATGGAGACTGTGAGAAAGATGAAGCAGATAGTTCCAGAATATAAATCAAACAACTCAAAGTATTCGGTATTGGATAAATAATTATATAACCTACCATTAATGCAAATATGAAATATTATATTTTATTTGGTCCTCCAGGTGCAGGAAAAGGCACCCAAGCTGCGGCTATCGCAGAAAAATACAATTTAAAGCATATCAGTACGGGTGAATTACTTCGGAATGAAATTGCTGCTGAAACAGAATTGGGAAAAATGGCTAAAAACCTTATTGAAGCAGGTAATTTTGTTCCAGACTATGTGGTAGAGGGAATGATAGAGCATTTGTTTGCTACTACAAAAAATGTAGCAGGTTTTCTTTTAGATGGTTTCCCACGGACATTGAATCAGGCAAAAGACCTTGACAAAATGTTGAGTGAACATGGTGAAAAAGTTAATGCAGTCATTTCTATAATGATATCCGATAAGGTAATACATGAACGACTGTTACATCGTGCTGAAATTGAAGGTCGTGCAGATGATGCAAATGAGGAAACTATTCAAAACCGCATAGCTACATATCACAAAAAGACAGAACCGCTGATAACTTATTATAAAAAGGCAGATAAATATCGCGAAGTACAAGGCGAAGGCGGAATAGAAGATGTCCGCGAACATTTGTTCGACTTGTTCAATGGAATCGATAATTCGCTGATGCTTGATAACATAGTGATTGATGAGCATTTGCTTGATACATTACAGCAACAGGCACATCACTCACCACGTTTGCGTATTAACTACGACCTTCGTAACAATGAGGAAGAAGATTCTCAACGCATGTTGAATGTCCTTTTGCCAGGAACGAAACTTGTGGTGCACCGACATCGGCATACAAATGAGACAGTAATTGCTTTGCGTGGTAAGATGGATTGCGTGTTATACAATGAAGACGGTACGGAAATGCATCGTTATCATATGGGTGGAAAGACTGGCATATTAGGCATAAATATACCACAAGGTGTGTTCCATACTATTGAAGTACAGGAACTTGCAATTATTTTTACTGGCAAACAGGGAGTGTGGACTCCACCAGTAAAAGAAGATATTCTAAAAATAAAAGTAAAATAATTCTAAAAAAATTTGGTGGTTTGCAAAAAATGTACTACCTTTGCACCCGCTTTTGAAAAAAATAGGTAGATCCGTTAGCTCAGCAGGTAGAGCACATCCCTTTTAAGGATGGGGTCTTGGGTTCGAGCCCCAAACGGATCACACCATAAGATAAGAATTTAGAATCTGTTTGGGCTGAATAAGTGAGAGAAAACGCTCCGCCTTGCAGAAAAATCCGTTAAATAATAAAACAAAATGTACGTAATTGCAGACATGAACGGTCAACAGATGAAGGTTGAAGAGGGAAAGAAACTCTTCGTTCATCACCTTAAAGGTGTTGAAGCTGGTCAGACTGTTGAATTTGACAAAGTGCTGTTGGTTGACAACAATGGTGCAGTCACAGTTGGAACTCCTACTGTAGAAGGAGCAAAAGTAGTTTGTGAAGTAAAGACTCCACTTGTTAAAGGTGAAAAGGTTATCATCTTCCGTATGAAACGCCGTAAGGATTCTAAGAAGAAGAATGGTTATCGCGAGCAGTTCACAGAAGTAACAGTTAAATCAATTATCGCTTAACTAATTAGAAAGGGACAAATTATGGCACATAAGAAAGGTGTTGGTAGTTCAAAGAACGGTCGTGAATCTCACGCACAACGATTAGGCGTTAAAATTTGGGGTGGTCAGCAGGTCGTTGCTGGTAACATCATCGTACGTCAGCGCGGTACTAAGCATAATCCTGGTCTCAATGTAGCTAAGGGTAAAGATGACACTCTCTATGCATTGATTGATGGTACTGTAAACTTCCGCAAGACTCGTAACGACAAGAGCATTGTTTCTGTTATTCCTCTCGAAACAATAGCAGAAGCATAAGGGGCAATGAATAAGCTATAAAGAAAATAAGTTTCGCGTTGTAAAAACTTATAGTTGAAATTTGAGAATATAAGAATATCGCACATTATAAGTGAAAGCTTATAAGTGCGATATTTTTTGTCTTCCTGTTTATTTAATCTTGATGTCTTTCAGAAGTGTTGCAGATGCGCCAACAGAACCTGTGTGCTGAATCATAAACTGTTGCTGCGACAGATTATCGCTGCATGGAATACCATATTTGATTATTTCCTGCACGTCTTTGTTGTGTTTGATTTTGGCAGCAAGTACTCCAGCTTTCATCGATACGGAAATTTTACAAGGAGTCTTATATAAAACACATTTTTGCGGTTCTGTAAGATGTGTAACTATGCCAGCATCATATCTTATGAGTGACACGACTACAGCATGGTCATATTCTGGCGTTCGCTGAATGCGCAGTCCATATCCTGTGATTGTCTGCATATCCATCCCGAGGCAGATGTCCATATATTGGTCTAAAGCAGAGCCAAATCCTTGTCCTGCACTCTTGCATGGGCAGGCTGTGACAGAAATGGAAGCTGTGCTTTTTGCCGCTTTTCCATTATGGTCTGGCATTATTGTGAGTCGTGCACCTTTCTGGTTTTGAACATATCCCTTATGCCCTTCAGCCCCATCTTGTGCTGTGCCATAATACCAGGATGGAATATTGGAATCAACAGTCCAGTTGTGTGAGCGTGTGTCGGCTGTTTCATAGGCATCAAAATAATAGGTTGCATTTCCGATTTTTTTGCTACCATCCAGCATTTCCAATTTTTCAACCTTGAAGATGTGTTTTTTATCATCGAATTTCACCTTCTTTCCATTTAGTGTTACATTGACGGCTTTGCAAATGCTTGGGTCGTTGTCTTTGCACCATCCGAATTTTATAGGGTGGTCGCAATGGAAGCGTGTGTTTATCAGAGTTACAGGTGAGGTGGCTTTAGTTATGTATTGGATACCCTTAGTTTTCACATAAATATCGCAATCGTCAAAGACCGTTCCTTTTCCTGTTGCATAAAATGGTTTACTGCTATAGAAGGTAAATTTGCAATTCTTGTAAATGGAATTCCCTGCAAGAGCATCGTCTGTACATTCCATGTAGCAGTTGTAGAACTCTGCGTGTCTTGCGCCAGTAAAATTGCAGAGATTCAGTCGGCTGATAAAACGACAGTTTTTCGCAGTTACGCTATCTGTTCTATAGCAATGTGCCAGTTGAGCCTGAACAATAGCCTGATTGCGTTTTTCCCTATTTTTTGACGGATCTTTCGGATATATTAAATCAACATTGCAATAGTTCCCATAGGTGATGTTTTCGGTATAAAGTTTTTTACCATTGAACAGAATCATTGTAAAATTACCAATGGCTCCTTGTGTTTGCCCTCGGTTTACAGCAAGTATTGTATTTTCTGGATTAGGGTCTGTGCCTATTATTTTCAGGTTGGGGCGATTTATCTTTACTGCGTATGGGGTACCTTCTCCTTTGGGATTAGTTCGTATGGTTTTATCATCAGGATCATCAAGCCAATAAACTCCTGGGGCAATAAGCAACACGGTAAGCGCATGTTGATTATCAATAGGTCTGTTTAGGGTTTCAAAGATTTTTCTAACATCATCCTGCTTGCTCAAATACAAGGTGTCTTGTGCTTTGGCGATAAATGATGTGCTAATCAATAAGGATAATAAAAGAAGGATTGTTTTCCGCATAGTTGAATATTTTATAAAGTGTCAGAGCAACTCGTTCAGGGCTTCAGCACATTCTTTCATTCCTCCATGAGATGGATGTCTGATATATTTAGTTTCAGGAATTACTTCAACAAGTGCATCAAATGCTTTTTTTCCTATAGCATAGAAATTTTCAAATTTATAAATGTATAGTAATTCCATAAAGATATCTCTGCCGATTTCAATTTCCTCACCAGTCGGAGTGCGGTTTGTAGGCATATTGGAACGTTTTGATTTGGTACTTGATAAAGGTTGGAATGGATAAATATTCCACATAAAAGGCATTTCTTTTTTGTTTCTAATGACATTCCATATCACCGCTGCACTACGTTCGTGGTCAAGTCCCATGTTTCCAAAATCACCATTTGCAAAAAATTGTTCTGTGGCGATGGCAAATTCATCTGTAAAAGGTATTCCCGTCTTTCCGCACCCATGAATGCCAGGAGCTTCACCAATAAGAATTGTCTTGGGCTCTAATTCAAACATTTTGGTAAGGTATGCAAGTAGATTCTTCCTACGAAGTTTTGCTTCGTAGGAGTTCCCCTGATAGATGTTTATGCTATTCTCGTTTGGGGGCGACATTCCAGAAATAAGTTTTACAAACTTTTTAATCTCGTTCTGTTGCATGATCAGGAATTTGTGGTTCTACATCATAATCGCTATTGACAACGTACCTTCTATAATATGAGAAGATAATAGTAGTAAGTGGAAGGGCAATAATCAGTCCAATAAAGCCCAAGAGCATACCCCAAACCGACAATGAAAGGAAAATAATCGCTGGATTCAGATTCATTTCTTTTCCCATTATTTTTGGAGTTATGAACATGTCGCATATTATCTGTACAATAATAAATACTGCCAAGGCCGACAGCAGTATTAGCCAAAAGTTCTGGTTGGTGTCGGCAGCTTTAAGCAATGCGAGGAATAGGGTAGGGATGAGTGCCAGAGTGTGGAGATAAGGTACCATATTCATTATGCCAATCAGTAAGGCCAAGCCAATGGCCATAGGAAAATCAATGATGGTGAATCCTATAGCAAATAGGGCTGCCATACATAGCGAAACAAGTCCCTGTCCTCTGAAATAGTGGTTCATGGCATGTTTGACATCAGATAGAAGAGTGCTCCAGAATCGTTGTCTGTTTTTTGGTACAATATGTATGAATTTGTCTGACATCTCTTCATATTCTGAAAGGATGAAAAACATATATAATAATGTGATTGCAGAAGCAATGATACCTAAAATCATGTCAACGGTGTGGGTGATGACGGAAAAGACATTTGGCACTATTTCCTTAATGATATTATCAACACCGTTGCCCTGCAGGAATTGTATCACGTTCTTTTCATCGAGATTATCCTGTATCCAAAGTTGCACATTGGCTGGAACTTCTTTCAGTTGGGCATTGGAATCCACGTAATCAATAATCAGATCTTTAAGTTTTATCATCTGCTCATACATTGGCTGACTTATCAGGTAGATAATTCCACTCACTACTACGAATACAAAGATGAGTGCAGTTAACACAGAGATAAAACGATTATGGAAATGCAACTTAAATTGAATAAACTTTACCAATGGATAAATCAGGTATGCTAATAGCCATCCAATAAAGAATGGCAGCAGAATGGCGCTGAGATAGTTCACTACCCATGCCAGTCCAATCATAATCAAACCGACAAACATCCATTTTGCAATCTTGTCGGTGGTAAAATTCGAAATCATTACAAGTATTGTTTAATCTTATCGATTATTTCCTGATATTCGTCATCAGTAAGATATACCTTACCTGGATTCATTTGGAAAGTGCCACCATAATCAGGTCCGTCAACATATTTTGGTGCAAGGTGAAAATGCAAATGCGAAAGTTTATCGCTATATGCACCATAGTTGATTTTCTCTGGATTAAATGCTTTTTGCATGGCGCGTGTTACTATAGCAACGTCAGCCATAAAAGCATTGCGCTCTTCGTCTGTCAACTCATTAAGGTCATTGACGTGCTTGTTGTATGCAACGAGGCAACGCCCCCTATATGTCTGTTCCTTAAAAAGAAAAACACGTGAAACATTAAGCGATTCAATCTCAATCATAAGATTTTTCAAGGTCTCATTGTTTTGGCAATAAAGACAATTGTCGGGATTGCTATACATAGTGTCTGAAAATTTGTTTGTTGCAAAGGTAAGAAAAAGGTTTAATGTTCAATGTTTAAGGTTCAAAAATTTTAAGTTTTTTTATAAAAAAAATATAAACAATTGGGTACTTGTGGCTTATGAGCGATTAGTTTTTTCTATTTTTGCAAAAAATATTACGACTTATGGATCAATTTCGACCAGGAAGAATAGAAGTTGTTTGCGGATCAATGTTTTCTGGAAAGACAGAGGAACTTATCCGTCGTTTGAAACGTGCAAAGTTTGCAAAGCAGAGGGTAGAGATTTTCAAGCCTTCGCTTGATGTGCGTTATTCGGAAGAAGATGTGGTTAGCCACGACCAGAATGCTATACCTTCAACCCCAGTTGATTCTTCATCAGCCATACTTTTATTGGCAAGCGATGTTGATGTGGTAGGTATTGATGAGGCTCAGTTCCTCGATGAAGGCTTGGTGGATGTATGCAATCAATTGGCAAATAATGGCATTCGTGTTATTGTGGCTGGGTTGGATATGGACTATAAGGGGGTGCCTTTCGGTCCAATGCCAGGTTTATGCGCTATTGCTGATGAAGTGCTAAAAGTACATGCTATCTGTGTAAAGTGTGGTAATCTGGCTTATATCTCCCATCGCCTTGTAGAAAACGATAAGCGTGTGCTTCTTGGTGAAACACAAGAGTACGAACCTTTGTGTCGTGAATGTTACCATAAGTCACTTGAAGAAAAACAAGTGTAGTAGAAATAATATACCATATAAAATAACTAAAACTGAAATTTTACTAACCATGAAAAGAATCTCATCTTTATTATTTGCGCTTTTCGCAATATTCAGTGCATTTGCACAAATGCTGCAATGCAAGGTTGACATAGGTGTCAATCGTAGTGATGACGAAGTGCTTGAGCCAGGTTTTACCAATTGGAAAATTGTACAAGGAGCGGCCGACTCAATAGAAATCGATGGTGTTACGTTTGTCATTGCACGTGGTGCTAACGATACCAGTCATGAAATTCGCAGTGGATGGAGCAAAACTTTTATACAAAATGCTGATGCAAAGGCAAAGAATGGTCGCCTCACTGGTGATGGTGTGAATCTTGACCCTAACGAGTGTGGAGAGTTACGTCTTATTATCAAAGGGTTGCCTGTTGGAAATCATGCCATTCAAACCTACCACAATCGCTGGCAGGATCCAAGCAAATTCGTTGCATGGCCAATAACAGTAACATGCAATGGTGAAGTGGTACATTCAAAAATCAACTCAACCTTCCAGCAGCCAATTGCAGCAGATGCGACTATGCTGATAACAACTTTTACTATTGCTAGTGCTGGTGATATAGTAGAACTTGCTTTTATTACTAATGAGAGTGATGTCACAGAAGCTTTGGGAAGTAAGAATGGTGACAAGACACCTGTTCTCAATGGTTTCGAACTCAATACTGTAAGTGTTGCTGATCAGGCCAAACGTCCTATCCCTGCAGATGGCGATATGCATACTGATGCCGATAGTGGCGAACTGCTGCTCACATGGTCGCCTGCAAGTGCAAGTGTTAAAACTCATACCCTTTATCTCAGTACAGATTCTACGGCTGTAATAAATGCAGATGCAGGTGCTAAGGTTGCAGATAAAGAATATGCTGATACTACATATCTGTTAAAAGATTTGTATTGCTTGAACACATACTATTGGCGTGTTGACGAAACTGATGCCAATGGAACTGTTACCGAAGGCAAAGTATGGTCGTTCCGCCCTCGTCATCTTGCCTTCCCTGGTGCAGAGGGCTACGGCAGGTATGCTATCGGTGGTCGTGGCGGAGTGGTTTATCATGTTACAAACCTTAAAAACGACCATAATCCAGGCTCATTACTCTATGGACTTACTGATATAGAAGGTCCACGCACAATCGTCTTCGATGTTTCTGGGATCATTGATATGGAGTTTGCTGCTGTATTTACCGATCCTTATACAACCATTGCTGCCCAAACAGCACCAGGTAAGGGTATTTGTCTCAGACATTCCAATCTTAATATTGGTTCGGACGTTATTTGTCGTTTTCTCCGCGCTCGCAGAGGATATGGCGATACAGGTAATGCCATGGGAATGTCTGGTGCCAACCATGCAATAGTTGACCATACAACAGCAGCGTGGGGTACAGACGAGACATTCTCAAGTCGTGGTGCTAAGAATATTTCATTCCAGTACAATATCATAGCTGAAGCACTCGGCATTGCTGACCACAAGAACTATCCAACTGGTACAAATCATGGATTTGCTGCCACAATTGATGGTAAGATAGGCTCTCATCATCACAACCTGCTCGTAAACTGCAACGGCAGAAACTGGTCAATGGGTGGTGGAATGGATGGTGAAAACAGAGCAATCGGTCAGATGGATATTTTTAATAACGTCTGCTACAATTGGAACGGCAGAACAACCGATGGCGGCTGTCATGAAGTAAACTTTGTAAACAATTATTACAAGATGGGACCTGATACAAAACGCAAAGAACTCTTCATTCAGCAATACGAGAATGTTGGCTCGATAGACAGCAAATGGCAGGCTTATGTATCAGGCAACATCCGTGAGAACAAAGACCATTCGCTCACAACCGATAAATACAATGATACATATAAATATTCGCTTTCAAATGGTGCCGTTGACCCAAATACCCGAACTGATGAATATGCCTACAAAACATTCGTGGATAAACCATTCTTCCCTTCTTACGCAGAAATACATTCTGCAAAAGATGCATTTAAGATAGGGATAGTCGTTTAATTCCAAGAATTCAATATTGATTGACGAGGGTATGCCTTCCAAGGCTGCCCTCGTCAGCCTTTTTCTGAGTTTTGTCGTTGTTTGAGTCGATTTTCGTATCGTCATGACATAGTTATCCCCTA
>JAZLKO010000021.1:0-19045 GCA_045597685.1 Prevotella sp. | reverse complement strand
AAGCCGGGATGCCATAGCGGTACATCTCATTCACAGCCACATTCCTGTATTGACTGATATATTTTAGATATGTCTCATTCTGTGGCAGTTTCTGAGAAAACGCACACAGACAGAAAACAAAAAAAGCCAGTGCAAGGAGTAGGTTTCTTTTCTTCATGTGCTAGATTCTATTGTGTTTTCTCATTCACATGCAAAAATAAAAATTATTTCTTGATTGAGGCTTATTGTCTGCAAAAACTTTCTCTTCCCTCGCGCGCGCGTTTAACCCAAATCGTTCATTAGCGTTATGATGATAATGGATTTGATTTTTGAACAGATGTATTGCCGCTTTGAGGGTGCAATGGGATTCCATTGTAACCGAGAAGCGACGACACAGATGGCAAAAAGCAGGCTATTAGCGCATAACAGTCTAATGAATGATTTGGGGTTATTCTATGACGTGTAATTGTCAAAATAGCCTTGAACCAGTATTACTGGCGTTCCTTTATCACCAGAACCACTGGTCAGGTCCATCAATGAGCCAAGCAAATCGGTCAGCTGTCGTGGAGTAGTGCCCTCCGAAATCATCTTACCTGCAAGATTTGAATCTTTTTCCTTTATCTTTTCTGAAATTGCCTGTTTCAATGCTTCTCCGCTGAGTTGGGCAAAGTCGTTGTCAGCAAGATATTTCAGTTTAAGTTCGTTTGGTGTACCATTCAGTCCGTCAGTATGAGATGGCGACACAATCGGGTCGGCAAGTTCCCATATTTTTCCTTGTGGGTCTTTGAAGGCTCCGTCGCCATAGACCATGACTTCAACTTTCTTGCCAGTTGCATCGAGAATTCTTTTCTGGATTTCTAAAAGCATTGGCATGCAGTCGTGAGGGAACAGCTTTACTTTATCTTCGGTTGCCTTGTTTGACCCTAACAACCCGTAATGTTCATTATATCCGCTCATGCCATTTATGGTCTGAACTGGCGAAGTGAGAATTTCATCCAATCCATAGACTATCCGTGCACCGTGTTCTTTCAACACTTTGCGAGTATGGAATCGCGTATGAATGTCGCAACTGAGAACACAATCGGTAAATTGCAGAATATCTTGTGGATGATTGCCAAATATTATTTCGGCTTCGGCTCCTTCTTCACGGATGATATCGCCATAATACTGGATATAGTCCATTAAGGTGAACGGATGCCGTATCACTCCAAAGAGTTTGCGGAATTCTTGTTCTGTCAACACATCGGAATATGGGTTGACTCCAGCGTCTTCCAACATGTCTAATGGCACGAGTTCATTGCCAACTTCATCAGATGGATAGGTTAGTTGAAGAATGATTTTCTTTGCTCCGCGTGCAATACCTTTCAAGCAGATAGCAAACCTGTTTCGTGACAGGATTGGAAAAATAACGCCTACAGTATTGTCGGCATATTTGGCTTTGATGTCCGAGGCTATATCGTCGATACTTGCATAATTGCCTTGTGAACGGGCTACTATTGATTCTGTTATTCCTATCACGTCACGGTCGCATAAAGCAAATCCATCGGCTTCAGCGGCATTTAAAATGCTCTCTGACACTATATCTGCCAAATTATCGCCTTCGCGTATTATAGGGCAGCGGATACCACGTGAAACTGTTCCTAAAAATCTTTCTTTCATACTAATAACTGGGGGTTATGGTTTTACGGTTTTAATGAGTAATGAGAAAATTCCCATTTTGTTAAAGCCTCATATTGTTATCTATGTCATTTATTACACCTTATTAATAATATATAAGTTTAGAAATCCCATTTTGCACCAAGGCAAGGGTTGCATTTGAATCCATCGTATGTACCGAAGTTGGCACTTAATTCAACCTCACCGCCGATATTCAAGTTAGGACAACCGAACAGGTCGCCAATTTGATACCAAAGTTGTGGCTCGGAAATGAATGTTGAGCGTTTCTCGACATCAAAGTTAGGTCCTGCAACATGATCTTCCCACCAGAAATCAGCAAATCCTGAAAAATTCAATCTTTTTACACCGAAAAGATCTTTTATGCCCCATACTAAAGTGAACTGCATTGGTACTTTCTGTTCTTTTGCCTTGATGGTCTTGTAGAGCACTTCAAGTGTGAGAGTGTTTTTGAAATCCTTGCTGTGTGCAAACCACTTGAGACCGAAGAGCCATGTGTTGTTTACTCCAAAACCTCTGTAAACACCACCATTGTACTCAACGTGGAGACTCAATGGAGCAAGTTTTGTGTTTTGCCAGAAATTCAATCCACGTGCAATTTCAAAATAAGTTCCACTTGGAAAGTCACGAGAAACTGAGCCATCGCCATTGTCGATGTCACCAAATTCATGGTCAATGAAAAAGAAGGTATCACCCCATTTGTCTGGTTTAAACATTTCAAACGTGGTTGTAACCTGATTTCTGTCACATCCAAAATCGTACATCACTTGTAAATTGGTCTGTGCAGCCACCTTCAGACCCAACAAAGCTGTAAACGAAAATAGAAGAATCTTTTTCATGAAAAACTAATAAAAAAATAAAAAACACCTTCGTACTTCATTAGAAAAGCAAATGCAAAATTAAGGCATATTATTTTTTTTTCCTTGTTTTGGACTATAATAATGTAAAAAAAAAATTTTTTTATAGAAAAATGCATAAAAATTTGTATAGTTTCGTAAATAATGTTACCTTTGCAACCCGAATAAAGATTACTAAGGTAACTAAAAATGGAAAAACAGGAAAAATCCAGTTTTCAAGTTATTCGGGATGCTCACCAGTTGGGGCGACAAAAAATGCTTCTCTTAGGTTTTCAACACATGTTCGCCATGTTTGGTGCAACCGTATTAGTGCCGACTATTACGGGGCTGCCAGTGGCTACTACTCTTCTCTTGGCTGGTATTGGCACTTTGATTTTCCACTTGATTACCAAACTGAAGGTCCCTGCATTTCTCGGATCTTCTTTTGCTTTTTAGGGGGCTATTTAATGTAACAACTACAAAAAAAAATAAATAAAAAAACAAGATAATGGCTGAAATAATAAAGAAAGCATTTACTTTCGATGATGTGCTGCTCATGCCAGCATATTCTGAAATTTTACCTGTAAACGTTGACATCAGAGGACGCTTTTCACGCAATATTCCGCTGAACATTCCTATTGTATCGGCTGCAATGGACACTGTAACCGAGGCTGATATGGCTATTGCCATGGCACGTGAAGGTGGTATTGGTGTAATCCACAAGAACATGTCAATTGAAGAACAGGCTTACCAAGTGAAAAAGACAAAACGTTCTGAAAACGGTATGATTGACAATCCTGTAACAATCTTCAAAGACAATAATGTTGGAGATGCTATTCATCTGATGCAGGAAAATCATATTGGCGGAATACCTGTTGTAGATACTGACAACCATCTTGTTGGTATAGTAACTAATCGTGACTTGCGATTTGAGAACAATATGGAACGTCCTATCTACGAAGTTATGACTTCTGAAAACCTTGTTACCATTACAGACGTTTCTCACGACAATGTCTTAAAGGTGCTGCGGGAAAATAAAGTTGAAAAACTTCCTGTGGTTGACAATCAAGGCAAACTCGTTGGACTTATCACTTACCGTGACATTACCAAGGTAAAAGACTATCCAAATGCCAACAAAGACTCTAAAGGTCGTCTTCGCGTAGCTGCTGGTATTGGCATCACTGCCGATTGCCTTAATCGCGTAGAGGCTTTAGTGAAAGAAAACGTTGATGCTGTAGTGCTCGATTCGGCACATGGTCACAGCAAAGGGGTAATCAGCACATTCAGAAAGGTAAAAGATGCCTTCCCTTCGTTAGATGTTATTGTTGGCAATGTTGCCACAGCCGCTGCAGCCAAAGATCTTATTGATGCAGGTGTGGATGGCATCAAAGTCGGTATCGGACCAGGTTCAATCTGTACCACACGTATTATTGCCGGTGTTGGCGTTCCGCAGCTTACAGCAATAATGGATGTTGCCGAAGTCGTAAAGGGTACTGATGTGCCAATCATCGCTGATGGTGGTTTGAGATATTCGGGCGATGTGGTAAAGGCACTTGCTGCTGGTGGGGACTGCGTTATGTGCGGTTCAATGTTTGCTGGCACAGAAGAAGCCCCTGGCGATACTATTATCTACAACGGACGCAAGTTCAAGACTTATCGTGGCATGGGTTCTATTGACGCTATGAAGTCTGGCTCCAGCGACCGATATTTCCAGGAAAAGACCGATGTAAAAAAACTGGTTCCTGAAGGTATCGTAGGACGAGTTCCTTACAAGGGTACTGTTTCTGAAGCAATTTATCAGATAATAGGTGGACTCCGTAGTGGAATGGGATATGTTGGTGCAAAGGATTTACAAGCGTTGAGACAGACCCAATTTGTGGAAGTCACATCGGCTGGTGTGATAGAAAATCATCCACACGATATCACCATTACATCCGAAACACCAAACTACACCCGACATGAGTGATTTTTACCGCAAAACCGTAAAATCATATAATCGTATAATCGTAAAATCGAATAACCGCAAAACCGTATAACCGTAAAACCGCAATAACAATGACATTCAGAAATTTTCCAGATTTAACTGTCGAACAGTTTATTGATAATGCAATTGAAGAAATAAAGCAGAAAGTTGGCAATGACAAAGTAGTACTTGGACTTTCTGGTGGTGTTGATTCTACCGTTACAGCCATGTTGCTCAACAAAGCTATCGGCAATAACCTGTATTGCATTTTTGTAAACACAGGACTGCTGCGTAAGAATGAGTTTGAAGACGTACAGATTAACTATAAAAACTATGGACTACAGGTAAAAGGAGTTGATGCATCAGAGAAATTCCTCTCAGACCTTGCTGGTGTGACAGAGCCAGAACAGAAACGTAAGATTATCGGCAGGGACTATGTGGAAATCTTTAACGAAGAGGCACTTCTGCTCAGCAACGTGAAATGGTTAGGTCAGGGTACCATCTATCCTGACGTAATAGAGTCGGAAAACAAGAGTTCCAAGACAATAAAATCTCACCATAATGTGGGCGGTCTGCCGAAGGAACTGAATTTCAAGCTCGTTGAGCCTATCCGTATGCTATATAAAGATGAGGTGCGCAAGGTTGGTAAGGCATTGGGTATGGACCCCGAACATCTGGGACGCCATCCTTTCCCTGGACCAGGACTTGGTATAAGGATTCTCGGTGACATAACGAAGGAGAAAGTGCGCATCATTCAGGATGCTGATAAAATTTTCATTGATGCCCTACGTGAAGAAGGTCTTTATGATCAGGTGTGGCAAGCTGCTGCAATACTGTTACCTGTACAGAGCGTGGGTGTCAGTGGCGATGAACGTACATACGAGAATGCCGTAGTGCTGCGTGCTGTACATTCTACTGATGCGATGACTGCCGAATGTGTTCATTTGCCGTATGACTTCCTCGACAGGGTGTCTTATGAGATAATAACGAAGGTGAAAGGTGTCAACAGAGTTGTCTATGACATCTCAAAGAAACCACCTGCAACGATAGAATGGGAGTAAAATGGTCAACAACCATATTTATTACAATTGATAATTAGTAAATAAATGAACAAAACAACTAAAAAAGATATGGAACTGGTATATAAAGGAAAAACAAAAGATGTTTTTGCATTGGATAATGGAAATTATCTTCTGAAGTTTAAGGACGACTGTACAGGTAAAGATGGTGTATTCGACCCAGGAGAAAATTCCGTAGGTCTGACCATCGAAGGTGTGGGTGATGTCAATCTCCGTATGTCTATTTATTTCTTTGAAAAGATTAATGCTGCTGGCATAAAGACACATTTCGTGAAAGCCAATCTCGAAGACACTACTATGGAGGTGCTTCCAGCAAAGGTGTTCGGTAAGGGATTGGAAGTAATTTGCCGGCATAAGGCTGTGGGTAGTTTCTACAGAAGATATAAAGATTATGTGGAAGAAGGTGCCGACCTTCCAGCATACGTGGAGATGACATTCAAGAATGATGAACTCGGCGATCCGCTGGTAACAGAGGACGGACTTGCTGTCCTCGGTGTGATGACACACGAACAGTATGAGGCAACAAAAAAACAGACACAGCAGATAACACAGATTGTGGCTGATGAACTGAAGAAGCGCGGACTCGTACTCTATGATATTAAGTTCGAATTTGGCTATGACGCAGACGGTAAGGTGATGCTCATAGACGAAATAGCATCTGGAAATATGCGAGTATATAAAGACGGACAGTACATAGATCCGATGACATTGTCAAAATTGTTTTTTGAATAAAGATATGAAAGTAGGCATTTTGATGGGTTCAAGGAGCGACATGGAGGTGATGAAACCATCATGGGAGACACTTGAAGATTTTGGCGTAGAAACTGAGGTAAGGGTGATAAGTGCTCACAGAGCCCCGAAGATGTTGTTTGAATGGGCTTCAACAGCAAAGGAAAGAGGACTGAGCCTTGTCATTGCCGGTGCAGGAGGTGCTGCGCATCTCGCTGGAGTGACGGCAGGACTGACGACACTGCCAGTGATAGGTATTCCTGTTCGTTCCAAGACTTTGGATGGTCTCGACTCTCTTCTGTCGGTAGTACAGATGCCTTCTGGTATCCCTGTAGCCACGGTAGCCATTGACGGTGCGAAGAATGCAGCATTGCTGGCGATAGAGATTCTTGCCCTGAACGACAGACCGCTGCACAACAAGTTGGTAGAGTTCCGCCGTGCACAAACGGAGAAAATAGAACGAGATAGCACCAATCAAATATGAATACAAGAATCTTTGTAGAGAAGAAACCTCAGTTTCAAGTCGAGGCAGAAAGTCTGAAAAGAGAACTGAACGAGAGTCTGTCGCTGAACATTCAGACATTGCGCTGTCTGAACGTTTATGACCTGTTTGGTTTCACTCCTGAACTGTTGGAAAAATGCAAATACACTGTATTCGGTGAGATTGTCACCGATGTGGTCAGTGAGGTGTCGCCTTGCGAAGATGGCACGACAAGGTATCTTGCTGTGGAATATCTGCCCGGACAGTTTGACCAAAGAGCATCATCCGCCATCGACTGTGTGCATCTCATAGACCCGAAAGCAGAAATTGATATACGCAGTAGCCGACTGCTCATCTTCGACAATGGTGTCAGCGATGACGAAATAGAAGCAGTAAGACATTATTATATCAATGCTGTTGAATCACGCGAGA
This sequence comes from Prevotella sp., assembly GCA_045597685.1. Taxonomy (GTDB): domain Bacteria; phylum Bacteroidota; class Bacteroidia; order Bacteroidales; family Bacteroidaceae; genus Prevotella. The sequence continues at coordinate 11,872 of JAZLKO010000021.1, read as the reverse complement.
AAGACCTTTCTGTGCTGAGCAATGTGCAGAATGTAGAGGTGAAACCGTCTGTCATACTTGATGACTTTATCAAGATGTCACCAGCACAATATTCCGACTTCTGCAAGCAATGGGGACTGGCAATGAATGAAGACGACCTACACGAGGTGGTGCAGTATTTCTATAAGGAAAACCGTAACCCTACAGAGACAGAACTGCGTATCCTCGATACCTACTGGAGCGATCACTGCCGACATACCACTTTCACCACAGAACTTACGAAAATAAGCATCGACGACTCGTTCATGAAAACAGAATTGGAAGAGTCGTTGCATCTGTATTATAAGATAAGGAAAGAGTTGGGAAGGGAGAAAAAGAGTTTATGCCTCATGGACCTCGCCACGATAGGAGCAAGGTATCTGAAGAGGATAGGTAAACTCGATGATTTGGAGGAAAGTGAAGAAAACAATGCGTGCAGCATATTTGTAGATGTGGATGTGGATGGAAATATGGAAAAATGGATTTTGCAGTTCAAGAACGAAACCCATAACCATCCTACGGAGATAGAGCCTTTTGGCGGAGCATCGACGTGTCTTGGCGGTGCAATCCGTGACCCTCTGTCTGGACGTGCTTACGTATATCAGGCAATGCGCGTTACCGGTGCTGGCGACATCACAAGACCTGTCTCGGAGACCATGCCGGGAAAACTGCCACAGAAGGTGATAAGCAGGAAAGCTGCACATGGCTATTCAAGTTATGGCAATCAGATAGGACTTGCCACAACACACGTCCGTGAGATATACCATCCTGACTTTGTTGCCAAACGTTTAGAGGTAGGTGCGGTAGTAGGAGCCGTGAAGGCAGAGAATGTGCGCAGAGAGACACCCGTTGCAGGAGATGTCATCCTTCTTTTGGGAGGACGTACTGGACGAGACGGTATCGGCGGTGCAACAGGTAGTTCGAAGACACACAAGACAGAATCATTAGAAACCTGTGGCAGTGAGGTGCAGAAAGGAAATGCACCAGAGGAGAGGAAACTACAACATCTGTTCCGTAGACCAGAGGTGACGAGGATGATAAAGAAATCCAATGACTTCGGTGCTGGTGGCGTGAGCGTAGCCATAGGAGAACTTACAGACGGACTGGATATCTACCTCGACCGCATAAAGACAAAATATAAAGGACTTACCCCTACAGAACTCGCCGTCAGCGAATCGCAGGAGAGAATGGCTGTCGTCATTGATGCTGCCGACAAGGACGAGTTCATGCGTTACTGTAATGAAGAAAACGTGGAGGTGACCCATGTTGCCGACGTGAGAGATACTGGCAGGATGAGAATGTTCTATAATGACGTGATTGTTGCCGACATAGCACGTGAGTTTATAGACAGCGCGGGTGCAAAACATTATGCATCAGCAACAATAGGAACGGTGAGTAATGAAGCTCCGATGAGGCAGGATGAGAAAGTCATGGACGATCTCATAGAGATGTTTGATTCCACCATAGGACGTTCAACAGTGCTCATGCCATACGGTGGACGCTATCAGCAGACACCAACGCAGGTGTCGGTACAGAAACTGCCTGTTGACGGATATTCAGACACAGCCAGTGTCATGGCATTCGGTTACGACCCAAACATCAGCAAATGGAGCCCTTACCATGGTGCGGCATACGCTGTAATAGAAGCCTGCACGAAGGTTGTTGCAAGCGGAGCAGACTGGAAGAAAATGCGTTTCTCATATCAGGAGTATTTTGAACGGATGACTGATAACCCACATAGTTGGGGAAAACCATTGAGTGCCCTATTGGGAGCTCTAAAGATGCAGGTGGAACTGGGACTGCCTTCAATAGGAGGCAAGGACTCTATGAGTGGCACCTTTGAACATATCAATGTGCCACCAACACTCATTGCCTTCGGTGTGACCACCATGAAGGCGGACGATGTTATCAGTCCGGAATTCAAGCATAAGGGCAACAGACTCTATCTGATAAGTCATACACCGAGAGAAAACTATATGCCAGATATTGATCAATTGAAAAGCAACTGGGATTTTGTTTTAGAGAAAATTCACAGCATGAAGATTGTGTCTGCCTATGCACTTGGAGGTGGTGGACTGACGGAAGCAATAGAGAAATGTAAGGCTGGCAATGGTGTATCATGTGAGATTGATAATTTGCAATTCCCAAAATACGATTTGTCATACGGTAGCATACTTGTTGAATCGAATGAGGAACTTATTTTTGACAATGCCATTTATGTAGGTTCAATAGTAACGAGTCAACAAGCCAATGAGTCAGCAAGTCAACGAGTCAACGAGTCAACGAGCCAACGAATCAATGAGCCAACGAGTCAACGAGTTAACAAGTCAACGGCTGCCCCTTCCGTTTTCCTTCCGATATTTCCAGGAACAAACTGCGATTACGATACGGCAAAGGCATTCCGTAATGCTGGAGCAAAGGTCTATACCAGCGTATTCCGTAATCTGACGCCTGATGATGTACTCGATAGTATAACAGAGATGAAAGCCAACATAGCAAAGGCTGACATCCTCGTCTTCTCTGGCGGTTTCTCTGTTGGAGACGAACCAGATGGCAGTGGTAAGTTCATCGCCAACGTGATAAACAACAAGGATATTTCTGCATCAATAGAAGACCTATTAAAACGCGGAGGGTTGATATTGGGAATATGTAATGGTTTTCAGGCTTTGGTCAAGAGCGGACTGTTGCCATACGGAAAGATAGGCAATGTCCACCCAGACTCCCCTACTCTCTTCCGCAACGATGTAAACCGTCATGTGTCACGGATGGTGACTACGAGGGTAGCATCCATACAATCGCCATGGTTGAGTTCTTTTAGGGTTGGTGACTTGCATCAGATTGCTGTCAGTCATGGAGAAGGAAAGTTTGTTGTTGATGACCAGGAGGCACGCCGTCTGTTTGAGAATGGACAGGTTGCATTCCAGTATGCCGACCCTGACAGTGGTTGCCCTACACAAGAATGGCCATGGAACCCTAATGGTTCGCATCATGCCATAGAGGGTATTATCAGTCCTGATGGACAGATACTCGGCAAAATGGGACATTCCGAACGATGGGAAAAGAATTTATTCAAAAATATAAGTGGCGACTGTAATCAGGATATATTCCGCAATGCAGTAGAGTACATAGAAAAAAGGTTAGAGGTTAAAGGTTAAAGGTTAGAGGTTAAAGGTTATGAAGAGTGATTTGGTTTTCAATGGTAACGAGAAGAAGATTTATGCTACAGATGAAGAAAATGTAGTGTTGATTCATTATACGGACACCATAACGTGTTACAACAAGGTAAAGAGGGCAAGGATACACAATAAAGGTATCTACACAAACAAGATATCTGCATTGCTGTTTGACTACCTTCAAAAAAATGGTGTCAGGACACATTTCATCCGTCAGGTCAACGACCGTGACCAGTTGTGTCATAAGATAGAGATTGTACCAGTTGAAATTGATGTTCACAACATCGTGGCAGGTACGATGGCACGTATTCTTGGACTGGAAGAAGGTAAAAAGTTGGATACTACCGTCATAGACCTGCGGTATAACAATCAGAAACTTGGCAAACCGTTGATAAATAGGACAAGGGCAGTAGCTTTAGGATTGATGACGTTTGAAGAACTGGATAATGTCACGCAGACAGCCCTGAGGATAAATGAGCTCTTGAAACAGAGGTTTGAAGAAGTAGGTATAATCCTCGTTGACATGAAACTGGAGTTTGGCAGGGCAGCGGACGGAAATCTCATACTTTCTGATGAGATAAGTCCAGACAGATGCCGTCTGTGGGACAAGACTACAGGAGAAAAATTAGATAAAGACCGTTTCCGTCATGATGAAGGCTCAATCACAGAAGCATACGCAAGAGTGTATTATGCCTTGTGTCAAAATCTTCCCCCCTTGGGGAATGATAATTGACAATTGATAATTGACAATTGATAATTATAATAGAGTAAATAAGGATAAAGAAAGTTTAGAGACGATGAGTATATTTGGAGTATATAATGTTTCACAGGCATCAACCATACTATATTATGGTCTTCATGCTCTGCAGCATCGAGGACAGGAAGGTGCAGGGATAGTTACCGTAGATGAGACTGGACATTTTGTGCGTTTCCGCGGTATGGGACTGGTCAGTGAGGTGTTCAATAAGCAAAATCTGGCAACCCTTTGTGGTAGGATGGGTATTGGTCGTGTGTTATATGCAAACAAGAACAAAGGAGGACTGAATAATGTACCGCCGTTGTTTTTCCATCATCATACTGGTGATTTCTCAATTGCCAGCGATGGAAATCTTGTCAATGCTCATCAGATTGTTGATTATCTGGAAAACAAAGGTGGACTGTTTCAGACGGATACTGACTGCGAACTGATTGCTCACCTCGTAAAGAAAGAAGGAGGTGAAGACAGAATAAACAATCTAAAGGATGCCCTTAATATGATGGAAGGGGGTTTTACCTTTATCATCATGACGAAAAACCGTCTGTATGCAGTAAGAGACAAATACGGATTGAAACCACTTGTCATAGGTTCTCTTGGTGATGGCTATGTGGTGGCAAGTGAGAGTTGTGCTTTCGACCTTATTGGTGCAACGCTGATACGTGATGTGGCTCCTGGTGAAATCATCTGCATAGATAGTAAGGGGTTGCGTAGCAATCGTTATTCACAATTTCAGCGTCATAAGATGTGTGCTATGGAATACATCTATCTTGCCCGTCCGGATAGTGATATTGATGGATGCAACGTGCATGCCTACAGAAAAGAGTCGGGGCGCAGACTGTTTCAGGAATGTCCTGCAGAAGCAGACATCGTTGTTGGAGTGCCAGATTCAAGTCTAAGTGCTGCCATGGGATATAGTGAAGCAAGCGGTATTCCGTATGAGATGGGATTGCTGAAAAATAAATATGTCGGAAGGACATTTATCCAACCATCTCAAGAGATGAGAGAGAAAGGAGTGAAGATGAAACTGTCTGCAGTACGCAGTATTGTCAAAGACAAGAGGATTGTCCTTGTGGATGATTCCATCGTCCGCGGTACCACCTCATTGCAGATAGTGCGGTTGTTGAGAGATGCAGGAGCAAAGGAAGTGCATGTGAGGATAGCCAGTCCGATAATGACACATCCGTGTTTCTATGGTGTTGACACCTCTACAGTAGAAGAATTGTTATGTGCAGGAAGAACGCTTGATGAGGCTTGCCAATATATAGGAGCAGATTCTTTAGGCTTTCTTTCCTCTCCATCGACAAACAAGTCTTGTCATGCTAATGCAGAATTATGCCAGGCTTGTTTTACAGGAGAATACCCAACGGTGTTGTATGATTTCGAAACAGAAGAATAAAAGAAGATATGGCAAAAAGTTACGAACAGTCAGGAGTGAGATTGGAATCCGGGTATGAAGTGGTGAGACGAATAAAATCACATGTGGCTTCAACCGACAGACTTGGCACTATAGGAAATATTGGTTCGTTTGGCGGAATGTTTGACCTGTCTGCATTGAAAGTAAAGGAACCTGTGCTGGTAAGTGGTACGGATGGTGTAGGTACTAAATTGAAACTTGCTTTCAAACTGGATAAACATGATACGATAGGTATAGATGCCGTAGCAATGTGTGTTAATGACGTGTTGGCACAAGGTGCAGAACCATTGATATTTCTTGATTATATTGCTATAGGACATAATATCCCTTCAAAAGTGGAAGCAATAGTAAGTGGTGTGGCAGAAGGATGCCGCCAGGCAGGGTGTGCCCTTGTTGGAGGAGAGACAGCTGAAATGCCTGGTATGTATGCCGATGGTGAGTACGACATTGCTGGCTTCACCACAGGCGTAGTGGAAAAGTCGAAACTCATTGATGGAAAAAATGTTTCTGAAGGTGATATCCTGTTGGGAATAGCATCAAGTGGAGTACATAGTAATGGTTTTAGTCTTGTGAGGAAAATTCTGGAAGACAACAATCTATATGATGAGAGAGAAATTATGGAGTGGTTGCTTACCCCAACGAAGATTTACGTAAAGCAGGTGCTTGACGTGATTCGTCAATGTGAAGTGCATGCTATCTGTCATATCACAGGAGGAGGCTTTGATGAGAATATCCCTCGTGTACTGAAAAAAGGACAGAGCGTAGAGATAAAAGAAGGCACCTGGACCATTCTTCCTGTTTTCCGTTTTCTTGAAGAAAAAGGAAATATCCCACATCGCGAAATGTTTAATATCTTTAATATGGGCATAGGAATGATTGTCGTGATACCGGAAAGTGAAGCGGAAAAAGCACAGCGGATTTTGGCTTCATACGGAGAAGAATCAAAAATAATAGGTAAGGTGATTGAAGGAAATGGCAAAGTTGAAATAATTTAATTAATTGATAATTTACGATATGAAAAGAGCATTAATAAGTGTTAGTGATAAAAGCGGACTTGTTGAATTTGTTCAGGGATTGACAAAAGCAGGATGGCAGATAATTGCTACTGGTGGTACGCAGAAATTGTTGGAACAGTCTGGAATACACACCGTGGGAATAAATGAAGTGACGGGCTTTCCAGAGATTTGTGATGGTCGTGTGAAGACATTACACCCTAAGGTGCACGGAGCATTGTTGGCACGAAGAGACGAGCCATCACATTTGCAGGCATTGAAAGATAATGGTATTGAGTTTATTGATATGGTCTGTGTCAATCTCTACCCTTTCCGCCAGACTATTGCAAAGGAGAATGTTACGATGGCAGATGCAATTGAGAATATTGACATTGGCGGTCCTTCAATGTTGCGTAGTGCAGCAAAAAACTATAAGGATGTGACGGTTGTGTGTGACCCTGCTGATTACGAGAAGATACTTCTTGAGATAAAGGAGTTTGGTGATACTCTTGAAGAGACACGCCTGAAATTATCGGCAAAGGCTTATACGCATACTGCAGAATATGACATGTGCATATCTTCGTTCATGAGGAATAAGGCTGGATTGAATGAAAAACTGTTTCTGGAATTTGATGTCAAACAGGAGTTGCGTTATGGAGAAAATCCACACCAGACAGCAAAATTCTATAAATCAATGTCTGATATTCCTTTCTCTCTTGCTTCTGCAGAACAGTTGCAAGGCAAAGAAATGTCATACAACAATATTCAGGATGCAAATGCAGCTCTCAATATAGCTCGTGATTTCGATAAACCATTCTGCGTTGCATTGAAGCACATGAATCCATGTGGTGCAGCCATAGGCAAGACTATAAAAGAGGCTTGGCAGAAAGCATACGAGAGTGATAAGGTGAGCATTTATGGCGGTATCGTTGTCTGCAACCGTGAGATTACTAAAGAAGTGGCAATGGGTATGAAACCTATATTCCTTGAAATAGTGATGGCTCCTTCTTTCTCAGCAGAGGCAATGGAGATTCTGTCATCAAAGAAAAACCTGCGTATGCTGAAAGTAGATATGAGTAAAGACACAACCGCTCATAAGCAATATGTGAGCGTCAACGGTGGACTTCTTGTACAGCAGTTGGACATGAAGACCGTTACGATAAATAAGGATATGTGTGTCACGGATAAACAGCCGGAAGATGCTTTGATGGATGACATACAGTTTGGCTGGAACATCGTAAAACATGTGAAGTCAAACGCTATCGTCGTGGTGAAGGATGGACATACGCTTGGTGTTGGTGCTGGTCAGATGAATCGTGTTGGCTCAGCAGAGATTGCTTTGGAACAAGCAAAGAAGGCTGGGGCAGATAAAAATCTTGTCCTCGCTTCTGATGGTTTCCTTCCGTTTGATGATACTGTTACTCTTGCTGCAAAATACGGAGTGACAACGATTGTAGAGCCAGGTGGAAGTATTCGTGACGAAGACTGTATAAAGAAGGCTAACGAATTAGGCATTTGTATGCTCTTTACAGGAGTAAGGCATTTCAAACATTGATATGAAGAAACTGGCTGTATTTGCGAGCGGTAGCGGAAGCAACTATGAGGCGATTGCCGCTGCTTGCGCAGACGGCAGAATTGACGCTGAAGTCGTTCTGCTGGTGTGCGACAATCCCTGTGCGTATGTGCTCCGCAGGGCGGAGAAGTTCGGTACGCCGACATTGATTTTCAACCCCCGCGACTATGAGTTCAAGGCTGAATTTGAAAGACTGATTGCTGACCGTATGGATGCTCTCGGAGTGGATCTCGTTTGTCTTGCCGGCTACATGCGGATTATCGGAGATGTATTGCTCAAACGCTACGGCGGCCGTATAATCAATATTCATCCTTCCCTACTTCCAGCCTTCAAAGGTGCTCATGCGGTGGAGCAGGCAGTGGAGTATGGAGTCAAGGTCTATGGAATCACTATCCATTGGGTCGATGAGACTCTCGATGGTGGTCGCATCATAGCCCAGCGATCTTTCGATTACGACGGGAATGATCCAATAGAGGTTCATCGTCTGGGGCAGGTCATCGAACATCAGCTTTACATAGAAACTATCAATAAACTATTAACGAAATGAAGAAAGTTCTTGTCATAGGAGGTGGTGGAAGAGAGCATGCCATTGTGGATGCCTTGAGCCGTTCTCCTCAGGTTGGAAAGATATTTTGCGCTCCAGGTAATGCTGGAATTGCAAAGCAGGCAGAATGTGTGGCCATCAAGGATACCGATGTCGATGCCCTTCTGGATTTCGCCTGTGCACAAGGGGTTGACCTGACTATTGTCGGTCCTGAGGCTGCGCTGGCAGCCGGAGTTGTGGATGCTTTTCGTGCGGCTGGATTGAAGATATTCGGGCACACGAAGTCTGCCACACGTATCGAAAGCAGCAAGGAATTTGCTAAAGAACTGATGATGAGGCATGGCATTCCTACGGCATCATACAGGAGGTTCTCTGATTATGAAGACGCTTTGAATTATGTGCGCTCCAACCATCTTCCAATAGTCTTAAAGTACGATGGACTTGCTGCAGGAAAAGGTGTGGTAATTGCAAGTACCATGGATGAAGCAGAACAGGCTCTGAAGGATATGTTACTGGATAAGAGTTTCGGTACAGGATGTGTCATAGTAGAAGAATATCTGGAAGGACCAGAATTTTCATTCATGTGTTTTGTGAATGGTAGAGAAGTATTGCCGATGCCATTGGCACAAGACCATAAAAGGGCTTTTGATGGAGATAAAGGTCCGAATACAGGTGGTATGGGAGCATATACTGGACTCGACTTTATTTCTGCGGAGGATAGAGACTATGCCTTTCGTGAGATAATGCAGAAGACGGCAGCAGCAATGGCTGACGAAGGATTACCATTGACAGGCGTGCTCTATGGAGGTCTCATGAAGACACCGAATGGAATAAAGGTCATCGAGTTCAATGCACGTTTCGGTGACCCTGAAACGGAAGTCGTATTGCCACTTATTAAAACGGATATTTCAAAAATCTTCTCTTTTGATTTTTCAGAGTGTGAATGGTGCGACACATATTCGTTCGGTGTAGTGATGGCATCAAAAGGTTATCCTACAGAATACAAAAAAGGTTTTGAAATAGATGGCATAGATGAGGTATCAATAAAATCCTATCACATGGGAACAAAGATTGACGACGACGGAAAGATGGTTACTGCTGGTGGTCGGGTGTTGATGCTTGTTGCTTGTGGCGATAACCTCCAAAATATTAGAAGACAGGTCTATTCGGAGTTGAAGAAAATAATATGCTCAAATTTATTTTTCCGCTCGGATATAGCAAAGCAAGTAAATATATGAATTTACAATTTACAGATTTACAATTTACGATTTATTTACGATTTATTTCATTTACAATTTGAATCGCAAAATCGAATAATCGAATAACCGAATAATCGCAAAAAAAATTATGAATATAGACGGAAAAGCATTAGCAATGCAACTTAAAGAGGAGATGAAAGCAAGAATCCCTCTTCTCGAAAAGGAATATGGCAGAAGACCTTGCCTTGTGGTTATCATCGTGGGGGAAAACCCTGCCAGCCAAAGTTATGTAAGGGGAAAAATTAAGGCTGCCAACTTCATTGGCATGGACAGCCGACTTATTGAACTACCTACTGATGTCACACAGGACGAGTTGCTGCAAAGGATAACACTCCTCAATGAGGATGAGGGTGTGGATGGAATACTGGTACAGTTGCCTCTTCCGCAGCATATTGATGAACAGAAGGTGATAGATGCTATTGCCCATGAGAAGGATGTGGATGGCTTTCACCCTTTGAACACTGCCAACCTGTGGCTTGGCAGGAAAAGTATTTTTCCATGCACACCGAAAGGTATCATGTATATGCTCCGTACAAGTGGCATTGCCCTTGATGGAAAGATTGCTGTGGTGGTGGGCAGAAGCAATATTGTCGGTAAGCCCATTGCCAAGATGTTGCTTGATGCTAATGCTACAGTTGTTATGGCTCACTCTCATACCAAGGATTTGCCTTCTGTGACTCGGCTGGCAGATGTGTTGGTGGTGGCTATCGGAAAGGAGAAGTTCATTACTGCAGATATGGTAAAATCGGGTGCCGTGGTGATTGATGTGGGCATCAACAGGACTACAGATGGTAAATTGTGTGGGGATGTTGATTATGAACCAGTGTCAGCCATTGCTTCACACATCACTCCAGTACCAGGAGGTGTAGGACCAATGACTATTACCATGCTAATGGAAAACACAATAGAATGTTTCTGTGCAGCCGAAAATCGTAAAAAAATCGCGTTTAGCCATGCAACGAATGCAGCAAATTAATATTTTTGGCTAAATTGATCCCTTACAGCAACCGCCAAAGAGGAAGAGCGAGCGCCAAACTGAGGTGTCATCAGTTAACACTTGCAGCAGAAAGAAGTATGAATGATGTAGATTAAAGTATGCGGAATTGGAAATTTTTGAAAGTGGCGTAGCCTTCTCCATAGACGAACAATCCTGGCAGCACGCTTTGAAATTCATAGAGGGTGTTGTGGTTGTAACCAGAACAGTCCATTCCCCACGTTTCGCGTATCCACGTTTTTCCATCTGTGCTGTATTCGCCAGTCACTATCTGATTGTTGTTTCGCAAACGCAACCAAAGATGCTTCCCATTGTTGATACCGCAACGACTCTCTCCACCTTTGCGATAGCGGAAACGCTTTGCATCATTGAATCCCGTGCCCATGAAGAAAGTGCTGTTGTAATATAAGAGCAGTCCTGCGGTACAGTTACCGTGAAGTTCTATCTCTGTCTCGAATTCGTATTGCCGATGACCTGCAACAAACATTATTGGTGATGACGTAGCAGCGTCATTTCCCTTAGCCTGCATGGTGAGCACTCCGTCTTTGACAGATATGCGTTCCGGTTCGAAACTCTTGTAGAATTTCCATTCGTAGCCTATCCTGAACTCGCTGAGGCGATCAAAGCGGGTAATACTACTCTTGCTTGCTGGCATTGGTACAGGTATGGCTTGTGCAACATCTTTGACGACTGGTTTGAACCATTTGTTGGCAGTTAACTCAAGCGGTTCGAGCAATGTCTGCCTACCGAGAGAAGTAAAGCCATTCTCGTAGGAATGATAGACAATCCACCATTTACCATCTGGTGTGTCGATAAGTGAGCCATGTCCACGCGACCACCAACGGTCGGCATTATTGTATGTATGGACAATGGGATTGTAAGGCGAATTTTCCCAAGGTCCGTTTATCGACTTTGAACGTGCGCACACTACCATGTGACTGGTTGGCGGACCAGCTGTGCCTCCTTCTGCGTTGAGGTAGTAATAGTATTCACCTATCTTTTTCACCTTTCCTGACTTTGACAGCCTATACTATTGTAAATCGTAACTCTTTGATTATAAGAACAATAATTTTTCAAAATCGCTAATATGGGTGACGCAACACCCTATTTCGTGGTGTTTTTGTCATTTTTGGGAACCCCAAAACTAC
>JAZLKO010000020.1:0-6402 GCA_045597685.1 Prevotella sp. | reverse complement strand
AACTTGCCACACATCGTGAGATGAGAAAGCGCGAAACCGCCGTATGCCGAACGGCACGTACGGTGGTGTGGGAGGTCGGTAAATGTGAAAGTAGGAGGCAAATGCCTTTTTATGATTAGCATTTACCTCCTACCCAATTCTATCCTCACGATATTCTTCGAATTTTCGTCATGTTTTCGTCATGTTTTCGTCACTTTTTTGGCGTTTGGATAATAACCGGATAATAACCGGACGAATACCTGACGAATACCTGACGAATACCTCCCCCTGTCAAGCTGTGGATTTTTTAGGGAATCAAGGTGACAGGTACATCTAACCCACAATATGAAATTATGTAGTTTATCCTGAGCCTGTCGAAGGACACCTACAGCGCTTTAGAGTATTGTCTATCCAATTACGTAGCGCTATCGCACTACGCTATGTTATTACGCTCCTACAGAGCTTTTATCTCATAAGTCCTGAACCAATAGAGCAGTCCCGACTTCGACTATGCGCCACCCAGATGATTGCTTCAAGTATAACTCGTTGATTATCAATGATACTTTTTGCAAAGATGGATAGATTTATCTGTTTAATCATTCAAAAGCTGGTAAAATCTGTCGTAATTTGTAACAAAAATCCCTCAAAATGATTGGAATTTAGCCGTATTTGGGTAGATTTTAGACATTCAAGAATGGCAAAAATACCACAAAATAGGGCTTTGCGTCACCCAAATTAGCAATTCTAAAAAGTTACCACACTTGTAATCAAAGAGTTGCATTTTACAACCATCTATACTGTCGAAGTCAGGAATAGAGCAGTGAGAGCAGAGGCAAAACTTGTTTTGACTATGCCGAGTCGCGACATTGGAAGACAAAAGTCAAAGGACGGTATAACATAGCACAGGGTGATTAACCCTGTGTATTAGGATGTTATCTCATTTAAGCCCTGTATGGGCGACATAATTGATGCTTCGCGTCCATTCTCGGCTACACCTCAACAATTAAGCAAGCTTCATTGTGTTCGGTTTGCACGAGAATTCCATATACTCCGACAGCCATAAACGGTCAACCGACGACAAATAGTTTACCCTGAGCCAAGTCGAAGGAGAGCAGAAGGCAAATGGTTGGTGAGTTTATCGAACCATATTTGCATTATGCCGCGAGGTGCGGAGGAAGAAAAGCCGCACAGCGGATTAAACAATCAAAAAGCTGAGCAGTTACCCGTAAAACCGCAATTTATTAAAAAAACATAATTTTCAATTGTAAATTATCAATTATCAATTAAAAAACAAAGTTTTTTCTTATTTTTGCAGCGACTTAGTAAGCCCATTGTTGGGTGAGGTGGGTCAGAACTTATTGGTTTCGGCAGCTGCTCGCATGAGCAGAAGCCGATGAAAAGACGTAAAGTCGTTATCTTCTACGTACAAATCTGGAAAATTTGAACACTCGAGAAGATGATGCACTGAGCGTCACGTGGTGATTATATTCCAACCAAATATAATCCGCTGCGTGGGCTAACTGAGTGCTAATCCTTGAGTGTGGTATTCCAGAACCTGTACGTGGGATTGGCGAGATTTTTAAGTCACCCACGCTCTTTTCATATACAGACATTAACAAAAACAAATGTAATTCCAGACATAGGGTGGCAGTCTGGAGGATGAGGCATAGTGTCTATTTTTTATTAACCCAATTATAAATTTTTAAAATTCAAAGATTATGGAAAAAAAGTATTGTGGAAAATGGATTTACAAATTATCTTCACTTGTCACGATTGTGATATTGCTTTTTGGTGTAACAGGATTTTCTTCATGCAGTAAAAGCGATGATGATGATTCAGAAGAGCAGTCACAGGTAATCAACAAGGATATAATAGGGGTGTGGTATTGCACTTCCCAACAAGCGTCGCAATATGGCGACACATGGTCACATACCTACGAGCCGTCTTCACAATATATGATAGGTTTTGACGATGATGGTACGGGATACATGAATAGTGGAAGAGATGCATTATTCGAAATATGGTGTTCGTCAGGCATTAAGAATTTCAATTGGTATGGTTATCGCAAAAATGGTAAAAATTGGATACACACCGATGTTTCTGGTGGTTGGGATTATGAAATTACAAGCATTTCGTCAACATCATTAACTCTTACCTGGAGAGAACCAGACCCAGATAATGACTATACTATTGTCTGCACATTCGTTAAAATGAAATAAAGATGAAAAAGATAAAAAAACTAATTTTGCTCTGCACATTCTGTATGGTAAGCATCGGAGCAAGTGCAGCAGACATTCCAAACAATGAGATTTGGTACACAAGTAGTAATGGGAAAGTTGTCACTCCATATAAGAGTGATGTTTTTGGTGCAAGCATTGTATCGAACACCTATTCCAACGGTAAAGGAATCATCAAGTTTAACGGCAATGTGAGTGAAATTGGAAGTTGTGCTTTTGAATACTGTTCAGGCTTGACCAGTGTGACAATCGGAAATTCCGTGACTTCGATTGGAAGTTCTGCTTTTTATGGCTGTTCAGGCTTGACCAGTGTTACCATCCCTAATTCCGTGACTGAAATTGGAAATGGTGCTTTTTCTGGCTGTTCAGGCTTGACCAGTGTTACTATCCCTAATTCCGTGACTGATATTGGAAATTCTGCTTTTTATGGCTGTTCAGGCTTGACAAGTGTGACAATCCCTAATTCCGTGACTTCGATTGGCGATTTTGCTTTTGAATACTGTTCAGGCTTGAGCAGTGTGACAATCCCAAATTCCGTGACTGATATTGGAAGTTATGCTTTTTATGGCTGTTCTGGCTTGACAAGTGTGACAATCGGAAATTCCGTGACTTCGATAGGCTATGCGACCTTTTATGGCTGCACATCTCTTCCTGTTATTGATAATGTACGTTATGCAGATACATATTTGATTGAGGCGGTAGATAAGAATTTATCCACATCTAAAATAAAAGATGGCACTAAATGGATTGGAAGTTATGCTTTTGAATACTGTTCAGGCTTGAGCAGTGTGACAATCCCAAATTCCGTGACTTCGATTGGAAGTTCTGCTTTTTCTGGCTGTTCTGGCTTGAGCAGTGTGACAATCCCTAATTCCGTGACTGATATTGCAAGTACTGCTTTTTATCATTGTTATTTTCAAGCGGATAAGTTTGTAAACAATAGTTCATTAGATGCTGAATCTAATGATTATTGGGGTGCAACGATTTATGAAAAAAAAACGGCTGATGGGTTATGTATCAAAGGCAATTGTGTTGTAAAATATTATGGTAATGCTCAAAGTGTAACAATTCCTAATTACATTACTTCGATTGGCGATGATGCTTTTTCTGGCTGTTCAGGCTTGACAAGTGTGACAATCTCAAATTCCGTGACTTCGATTGGAGAACATGCTTTTTCAGGCTGTTCAGGCTTGACAAGTGTGACAATACCTAATTCCGTGACTTCGATTGGAAACTATGCTTTTATTGAATGTTCAGGCTTGACCAGTGTGACAATCGGAAATTCCGTGACTTCGATAGGCTATGCGACCTTTTATGGCTGCACATCTCTTCCTGTTATTGATAATGTACGTTATGCAGATACATATTTGATTGAGGCTGTAGATAAGAATTTATCCACATATAAAATAAAAGAAGGTACTAAATGGATTGGAAGTCAAGCTTTTTATAACTGTTCAGGCTTGAGCAGTGTGACAATCCCTAATTCCGTGACTTCGATTGGCGATTATGCTTTTTATTACTGTTCAGGCTTGAGTAGTGTGACAATCCCTAATTCCGTGACTTCGATAGGCTATTATGCTTTTTATGGCTGTTCTGGTTTGACCAGTGTGACAATCCCTAATTCCGTGACTGAAATTGGAAATGCTGCTTTTTCTGGCTGTTCAGGCTTGGCAAGCATTAAAGTTTCAAGTGGCAATACGGTTTATGATTCTCGTAATGATTGTAACGCAATAATAGATACAAAGTCAAATACACTGGTTTGTGGCTGCAAGAATACTATCATCCCCAATTCCGTGACTTCGATTGGAAGTTCTGCTTTTGATGGCTGTAAAGGTTTGACCAGTGTGACAATCCCTAATTCTGTGACTTCGATTGGAAGTTATGCTTTTTATGGCTGTTCTGGTTTGACCAGTGTGACAATCCCTAATTCCGTGACTTCGATTGGAGAACGTGCTTTTTATAACTGTTCAGGCTTGACCAGTGTGACAATACCTAATTCCGTGACTGAAATTGGAAGTTATGCTTTCTCAGATAATGAAAGTTTGTATAATATCGAAGTACATTGGATAGAGCCAATTGTAATTAATGAAAATACATTCAGTAACTATAATGCTACTCTAAAGGTTCCAATGGTAAGCTTATCAAAATATCAGTCTGCTGAAGTTTGGAAGAAATTCAAAAATATAAAAGGAATCAATACGAGTGTAGTCAAATGCATAGATTGTACTCAAACAACAGTAAGTTTAATGATTACCGATGATAATATAGATGTTTATGAAGAAATAGGCGTTAGATATGACAACAAATACTATAAGGCAAATGCCGATGGAATCATAACAATAAGGAATCTATATCCAGATGAGACCCTTTGGTCATTATATACCTATGCAAAATATGGTGGAGAGTACTATATTTCAAATTTAGGCATCAATGTCAGCACAAAACCGCTAAACCCAGAAATTGCGGTGAGCGATGTTATGGCGAATAAAACTTTTGTACGTGGCGTATATGATATTGGTGATGCTCACATTTACAAAACCACATTCAATGTGTACAGTAAATATGACAACTATGAGATAAAAGAACAGGAGTATAAAAACGACAAGTTTGCTCTGACAGGATTGGCTCCGAATACTGAATACATGATTACCTATTACGTGTATTACCATTATGGCGAAGGAGACAAAAAGAGCTCCTATACATCTATTACGAAGAATTTAACCACAGCACAACTGAAGATGAAGACACTGAATCCGAAGAACGTGTCAAGCACGTCTTCTGTGGTGGCAGCAGAGGCGAACATCTCGGACGATGAGACGGGTGTCGGCTTCGAATGGCGCAAATACGATGCACCAGAGAGTCTTCCTTCAAGCAGGGGAAGTGCCATAGTCTATGATGGACGCATGGAAGGGAAGATAAACAACCTGCAGCCTGTTTACTACAATGTACGTCCATACTATGAGAGCGCATCGGGCAAGATGTTCTATGGCGACTGGATTACATTCGACCCGACAGACTTTTCATATTTTGAACCTACGGTGCATACCTACGACTTCATAGACAACCCTACGACGAATTCAGTTGAAGTACGTGGTTACGTGATGCAAGGTACTGATGCTGTGACAGAACAAGGGTTTGAATACTGGAAGACTGGCAAAGCAAGCAAAAGCAAGGCAGCAGGTAATGACGTGATGAGAATCCAAGCAAGTGGGCAAATGATGATAGCCACACTTAAAGATCTTGATTTTGAAAGCAACTACATAGTTAGAGCTTACGTAACAACAGCCAGTGGCACTATCTATGGAGAAGAACGCTCATTTACCACTCCTAAGGCAACTCCAGAGAAAACATTAGGCGATGCCAATATGGATGGTTCTATAAATGTAAACGACATTACTACGATTGCGAAATTCATACTTGAAGGTAAAGTAAGTCCGTGGAGCGAGGTCAATGCTGATGCCAATGAAGACGGAACTATCAACGTGAATGACATTACCAAGACGGCTGAAATTATCTTGTTGAGAGCAAAGGCGGAAATGGAGGCGAAAGCCGCTATGGAAGCTATGCAGAACAAAGAATAAAGCCGTTGTTATTAGGAAGGTTCTATAAATCATCTTGCAACTATTCGGTTTTTGAATAAAATCAAAATGATTTGAGGTTTTGGGGTTTGAGGTCTTTACGACCTTACAACCTCAGAACCTTATAGCCTTCAGGATTTTTTCAGTGCCTTCAACACAACGTAGTGCGTTACGCTACGTAATAGTATGGACAATCCTCTAAAGCACTATAAGTGTCCTTCGACAGGCTTAGGATAAACTACATAATTTCATGTTGTGGGTTAGATGTACCTGTCACCTTGATTCCCTAAAAAATCCACAGCTCGACAGGGGGAGGTATTCGTCAGGTATTCGTCAGGTATTCGTCCGGTTATTATCCAAACGCCAAAAAAGTGACGAAAACATGACGAAAACATGACGAAAATTCGAAGAATATCGTGAGGATAGACAAACAAAAACCCGAAAGTTAGAAATAACAATCGGGTTTTGTTTTGGTTCGCCCAGCACGAACGTATTCTAACGGGTGCAAGTCCCCAAGCCGCCCTAACAGTGGGAAGGCTACAGCCGAAAGCAAGGGTGTCTATCGCGAGGTGGAATCTGAAGGAAGCCGTAGGCAAACATCTGACCCG
>JAZLKO010000019.1:0-41222 GCA_045597685.1 Prevotella sp. | reverse complement strand
CGTTTTCTTTCGTACAAACATGGTGCAAAGGTACAAAAAAAATGCCTTGCGTCACCCAAAGTCACCCAATTATTTTATGTAACTCCTTGATTTTCATTCTCCGCTATGTGATGGCGCAGAAAAGTGATGAAGTCAGGAAATAAAAATTTTTTCATGTTGTCTGTATTTTATTTATTATTAGTAAATATTCTATTGTTTGCAAATCTGATGCAAAGTTACCATACTTTCCTTCTGCCTTGAAATTTATTATCTGAACCAACCGATTTCCTTGATAAACCAGGCGCGAAGGCGATTGTTCGGATAACATGCCGGATGGTCGCGTCCGGCAAAGGCACGACAAATCCGTCAGGTGCCCTTGCCGGGCATCTGAACTGGTTGTATGTAAGTACTTGTACTGAGCTAAGTCGAAGTAAGTTCCGTGGATTATCTGCTGCGCAATACCCCCCCCATTAAATCGTTGAGGTTCAGGATGTTAGTTGATTTATTCAAAGAAATCGACAGACAGCCTTTGAGTAATGCGTTATTACATAGATTCATTAGTTCGTATTATTTTATAATGATAACTTCGCAAAGGTATAAAAAATCAATGAGTTACCGCAAGTTTTCATTCAAAATTTAATGATTATTAAGAAATAATCCTAAAAAATGGAACAAACAGCCTTGTTCACTACCCTATCACTACCTTATGTAACCCTTTTACTCACTATTTACTCACTAATTACTCACTCCTATAGAGTAGCCATAGAGTGTAGTCTGAGTGAGCAAATTGTGAGTAAAGGGTAGTAATATGGTTGAGAAGAGCCGCACTAATGGCACAGATTGTGGGTCAAAATGTGAAAAAGTTATGAATTTTAGTGAAATTTGTGCGAAATTCCTTAAAAAATTGCTATGAATACTAAAAAGTTTGGTGGAATGTGACGAATTGTCATTTTTTTAATGTACTTTTGTGCGTTTTTTAAAAGAATATATTTAGAAATGGGAAAATACAATTATTCGCAACTCCTGAATATGCTTCGGGAAAGTGTTATGCAGACAAAAGAAGAAGGTGAGAAATATCTTGCTGAAAATGCAAAGAAAGATGGTGTTATTAGCTTGCCTTCAGGTTTACAATACAAAGTCATAAAAGAAGGAACGGGCAAAAAGCCTAAGGCAACCGACAGGGTGAAGTGCCACTATGAAGGTTTTTTGATTGACGGTACGGTCTTTGATAGCAGTGTACAGCGTGGCGAACCTGCTGTTTTTCCTTTGAATGGCGTGATTGCAGGATGGACAGAAGGAGTGCAGTTGATGGCAGAGGGAGCAAAGTATCGCTTTTTTATTCCGTATGACCTGGCCTACGGCTCTCAGGGAGCAGGAGCACAGATTCCACCATACGCAGCTTTGATTTTCGATGTAGAACTGATAAGTTGCTTGTAAAAAACGAAAACAAAAAACGGGATTCCGGAATTCCCGAATAGTTTGGAAAATATTACAAAAACCAATATTATAAATTATTATTTAAAGTATGAAAAAGATTTTATTTGTGATGGCAGCTGGTGCAATGATTCTGTCATCTTGTGGTAACGGTACTCCAAGTGCCAAGTTGGAAAACAATGTTGACTCATTGAGCTATCTGCTCGGTGCTGCTCAAACTCAAGGTCTGAGAGAATACATGGTATCTCAATTAGGCGTTGACACGGCTTACATTGATGATTTTATCAGAGGTATCAACGATGGTGCTGCTGAATGTAGTAAGTCAAAGGCTGCTTATCTCGCAGGTTTGCAGATTGGTGGTCAGGTAAAGAACCAGATGATTAAAGGCATTAACAGAAATATCGCTGGTGAAGATTCTGTGGAAATACTCAACAAAGATAATTTCTTAGCAGCATTCTGTACAGCAACCAAGGGCGAGAAAACTCTGTTGGATATTGCTGAATATGGAAACAAGATTGACTCAATGGTTAATGTTGTTAGAAATGCCACTATGATGAAGAAATATGGCAAGAACAAGGAAGCTGGTGAGAAATATCTTGCAGAAAACGCAAAGAAAGAAGGCGTTAAGGCTCTTCCTTCAGGTGTTCAGTACAAGGTGCTCAAAGAGGGTAACGGTGCTAAGCCAACAGCCAACCAGCAGGTAGTTGTAAGATATGAAGGCAAGACGATTGACGGAAAAGTGTTTGACAGCAATCTGGAAGCAGAAGAACCTGCTACAATGTATGTTAGTCAGGTAATACCAGGATTCAGCGAGGCTTTGCAGAATATGCCTGCTGGCTCTAAGTGGGAAATTGTTATTCCTCAGGATTTGGCATACGGTCCTGCCGCTCAAGCAAAAATCGACCCATTCTCGGTGCTTATCTTTACAGTAGAGGTTTTGGAAGTTAAATAAGCATGAAAAAGATTTCATTATTAGTGTTTGCGGCTTTGGTTAGCATTTGCGCTTCAGCACAAGAACTGAAGACTGAGGCTGACACTATAAGTTATGCAGCAGGTATGACGGGGGCTAACGGACTCGCACAATACCTTGAGCAGCAATTTGGTATTACCAAGGAAGAAATGCCTCAATTCGTAGAGGCTTTCAAGGAATACATGAAGAAGAAAGGTGAGCGTCAGACAATTATCCGTACAGCAGGTTACAATATTGCTCAACAGATTGATAAAGGTATGGTATCTCAGATGAAGGACCAGTACGGAAAAGACTTTAATGAGGAACTTGCTTTGGCAGGTTTTCTGGCAAATGTCTTAGAAGATACAACCCACATGGCTCCTAATGCAGCCAGGGAAAAGGTCAAGGCCAAGATGGAAGAAATAAAGAAAATCAAAGAAGCAGAAAAAGCTAAAAGAGACGAAGCTACAAAAGCGGAAGGATTGGAATTCCTGAAGAAAAATGCTTCGAAAAAAGACGTGAAGGTTCTCCCATCAGGTTTGCAGTATAAAGTGCTGACAGAAGGTAAGGGCGAAATTCCAACCAAAGATCAGACCGTAACTGTGAAATACGAAGGACGACTGATAAACGGAACTGTTTTTGATAGCAGCTATAAGCGTAATCCTCAGACAACAGACTTCAAGCCTACACAAGTGATAAAGGGATGGACAGAAGCTCTGACCATGATGCCTGTAGGTTCTGTATGGGAGTTGTATATTCCTCAGGATTTAGCATACGGAAGCAGAGATACAGGTAAGATCCCAGCTTACAGCACTTTGATTTTCAAAGTAGAACTGATAAGCGTGAAAGATACACCAGAACCTGCCAAGAAGCCTGCTGCACGACCAAAGCAAGCTACCGCACAGCAAAAAAAATCACAAGCTGAGCTCGAAGCAGAAGTGACCAAGGCTGTGGCTGATGCAAAGGCAAAAATTGCAGCGAAGGAAAAACAAGAAGGTAAAAAGTAATAGACCCAAGTTTCGCAAGGCACCACCTTGCGAAACTTGAAATTGAGGGATAAAGTTGTTAATCAGTAAATAAGAAGAAGTATGTCAAAAGAAGTAAAATTAGACAATTTAGACAGACAGATATTACGTAGCCTTTCAAAAAGCGCAAGAACTCCTTTTAAGGATGTTGCCGAAGAATGTGGAGTGTCGCGTGCGGCAATTCATCAAAGAGTGCAAAAACTTATTGATGAGGATGTGATTGAAGGTAGTATGTTTATCATCAATCCTAAAAGCGTGGGGTATCTTACCTGTACCTATATAGGAATCCAACTTGAAAAAGGTAGTATGGCAAGAAAAGTTGGCACAAAACTGCAGGAAATACCTGAAATAGTAGAATGTCACTTCACCACAGGGCCTTATGCAATGATGGTGAAACTATATGCACAGGACAACGCTCATCTTATGGATTTGTTGCATAACAAAATTTGTCAGATAGATGGTATTGTGACTACAGAAACTCTGATTTCTCTTGAAGAATGCTTCATGAGAGAATTCCCTATAGATGAAGAACCGAAACCTGCAAAAAGAAAAAAGACTCATAAAAATGTCATTTTGCTGGACGAAGAATCTTGATGACATCTATGCTTCCTATCCAGAAGCAACAGGTAAACCCATAATAGGAATAACAGGCAATTATGGGGAAAAGGGATGTGAACTGGCACCTGGTTACTACAAATCAGTAATCAGGGCTGGTGGCGTTCCCGTCATCATTCCACCATGTGAAGACAAGGATGTAATCATAAATACGCTTGAAAAGATTGACGGGTTGATTTTAAGCGGAGGCGGAGATGCCAATCCCCTGTTTTGGGGAGAAGAACCATCCCCTATGCTTCATAGCATCAACCCTGAACGCGATTTGGCGGAATTACTGACAATTCGTTTGGCATACAATAGGCAAATACCTATTCTGGGAATTTGTCGCGGAATACAGATGATGGCGGTTGCAATCGATGGCAGCATTCATCAAGATATAAGTCATATTGAAGGTGTGATAAAACATTCTCAAGATCTGATTCGTGAAAGAGAGAGTCATAGCGTCAAGATTGAGGAAGATTCCATCCTGCATCAGATATACGGAAAGAAGGAAATATACGTAAATTCATTTCATCATCAGGGCGTCCGTGATGCGGGGACTCATTTTCGCATTACAGCAACTGCTCAAGATGGTGTTATTGAAGCAATTGAGAGCACAGAAGAAAAAACCATAATGGGTGTGCAATGGCATCCTGAATGTATAGAATCAGGTGCGCCAATCTTCAAATGGCTTGTTGAACAGGCAGTATTATTTCAACAAGCAAAAAACATTCACAATAAGGTACTTACCCTGGACTCACACTGCGACACACCAATGTTTTTCCCTCAAGGAATAAATTTTGGACATCGTGACAATAAAATTCTTGTTGACCTTCACAAGATGGATGAAGGACGACAAGACGCAACGATAATGGTAGCATACTTGCCGCAAGAGGAAAATGTAGGTAGGAAATATGCAGACAACATCTTTGATGAGATAGAAAAAATACAAAGCGAAAACTTCGATTACCTCCGAATCGCCCGTACTCCAGACGAACTATACAAAAACAAGGCTGAGGGATACAAATCGATTATGCTTGGAATTGAAAATGGGAAAGCATTAGAGGGAAGAATCGAGAATGTAAAACACTTTGCCGATAGAGGAATAGTCTATCTTACATTGTGCCACAATGGTGATAATGACATTTGTGATAGTGCCCGAGGCGAACACACTCACAATGGGGTTAGTGAATTTGGTGAAAAAGTTATTGGCGAACTGAACAAATATGGCATAATGGTCGATTTAAGCCATGCCGCTGAAAAAAGTTTCTATGATGCTTTGGAGATAAGTAAGTCGCCTATTGTTTGCAGCCACTCTTCCGTGCGCAGTCTTTGCGACCATCCGCGTAATCTTACTGATGAGCAAATGAAGCAATTGGCTCTTCATGACGGAGTGATGCAAATAACTGCATATCAGGGATTCCTTGTGAAAGATGGTGAGGCAACAATCCGTAATCTAATGGAACACCTTGATTACGCAATAAAAATCATGGGCATCGAACATGTAGGGTTGGGAACCGATTTTGACGGTGACGGAGGGGTGAAAGGTTTTGCTTGTTCTTCTGAAATGCTGAATTTCACACGGCAGATGCTACTCCGCCACTATAGTATGGATGATATTGAAAAAATCTGGGGCGGCAATTTCCTGCGACTAATGAAACAGGTGCAATTGCAAATTAAAAATTAATAATTACGACCTGACAACTTGCTATTATGAAGCGCGGACGAAAAATATGGATTTTCATCACTATATTATTGATTATAGTAGTGGGTGCATTCGGTATTCATTCTATATTGATGTCGTCTGCTTCTGAAAAACAATCAGATTTGTACTTGGAATCATCCGTGATGAAGACAGATTTTTGTGCAGATAGTGCATATTTGTTCTGCCATGAACAATGCGAATTCGGTCCACGAATAATGAATAGCACAGCGCATGACGGCTGTGCAGAATATTTAATCAACAAGTTTCGCAGCTATGGGTTGAAGATTACGGAACAGAATACAACACTTAGCGGTTATGATGGCACGCAGTTAAAAGTCAAAAATATCATAGCAAGCATCAATCCTGACTGCCCGAAGCGAATTCTAATCTGTGCACATTGGGATAGTCGTCCTTGGGCAGATAACGACCCTTTGGAATCAAATCACAAAAAACCTGTAATGGCAGCAAACGATGGTGCTTCGGGTATCGCTGTCATGCTTGAAATCGCAAGATTATCATCAGTGGATTCTTGTTTCATGTCTAAAATCAAATTTGGCATAGATTTTATCTGTTTTGACGCAGAAGACTGGGGGACACCACAATGGGAGGAAGAAGATAATCCTGATTCTTGGGCATTAGGTTCACAATATTGGGCAAATCATCCTCATATAAATGGTTATACCGCAATTTTTGGAATTTTATTGGATATGGTCGGCGGCAAAGGAACACGATTCTACAGAGAAGGATTCTCCGACTATTACGCATCAGGCATTGTTGATAAAGTGTGGTCAGCCGCCAACAACATCGGTTATGGTAACTATTTTATCAATTCCCGTGGTGGAACTGTTACAGATGACCATAAGCCAATAAATGAAATTCTTCACATTCCAACAATAGATATCATACCATATTATCCTGATTGCCAGTCGAGCAGTTTCGGTCCTACATGGCACACCACATACGACACGATGAACAATATTGACAAAGACGTGCTTAATGCAGTCGGTGCGACTTTACTCGAAGTAATAAAAAATATAAAAGATGAATAATTGCTTCATCAAATATTTTTTAGTAATAGTTTCAACTTTGGGAGCTGTTTCTGTTAAGGCACAAGATGTTGTTCATCCTGAAGATAAACCTGTGGATATGGACAATCCAACGTTTGTTCCACTTGTGAAAGTTGGTAAGACATTCGTAGATGGTGACAGCATTCAATATGTAGAAATGAACAGAATTTACGTCTTTCCTGCATTAAATTTCAAGTCAGACAAAAAGCGCCAAGCTTATAACCGAATGGTATATAATATTAAAAAGGTGTTGCCCATCGCAAAGGAAGTCAGGTCGATTTTGATTGAGACATATGAATACCTTGAGACATTACCTGATGAACAAGCAAAACAGGAACATTTGAAGTATGTGGAAAAAAGTGTAAAAAAAGAATATACACCCCGTATGAAAAAACTGACATTCACACAAGGAAAGATATTAATCAAATTAATTTATCGTGAATGTAATTCTACCTCCTATGATTTGATAAAAGCCTTTTTAGGACCATTCCGCGCTGCATTCTGGCAAACGTTCGCATATATTTTCGGAGCCAATCTGAAAAAGCAGCTTGATCCTACTAAAGAAGAAGACCAAATGATAGAAAGAATCGTACTGCAAGTTGAAGCGGGGCAATTGTGATTACAGATTTATAGATTAATGGATTTACGGATTTACAATATGGAGAATGCAATTAATACTGAAGGAAAATGGAAAGTGTTGAAGTCGGAATATTTAATAAAACGCCCATGGCTTACAGCAAGGAAGGATTTTATTGAATTACCTGATGGAAGACAAAATGATGAATATTATGTTCTGGAATATCCAGACTGGGTAAATGTAATCGCAATTACAGAAGACGGCAAATTTGTGATGGAACGTCAGTATCGGCACGGATTGGGAAATACTTGCTACGAACTCCCATGTGGAGTAATAGAATCTGCTGAAGATCCCCTTGAGGCTGCAAAACGCGAATTGCAGGAAGAAACAGGTTTCGGTGGTGGTGAATGGACTAAAATGATGCATTTAGCACCAAATCCAGGATCACAAAATAATTTGTCACATTGTTTCGTGGCAACAGGGGTCAAAAAAATGTATGAGCAGAAATTTGATGCAACAGAAGACATTTCCGTACATTTGCTAACAGTTGAACAAATAAAAGACCTTTTGCAGAATGGACAAATCATTCAAGCCCTTATGGCAGCTCCATTATGGAGATATTTTGCAGAAAATGGGTTAATTTGACAATAAAAACTCTTAAAAAATAAAAAAAAACTTAAAATTTTTCTTATTTTAATCCGTTTACAGTAATTTTGCACCTCGATTTGCGATTCAGTATCGCATTTATATGTTAAATATTTAAATTAAAAACAAAACAAATGATTGTAGTACCAGTAAAAGATGGTGAAAACATCGAAAGAGCTCTTAAGAAATTCAAGAGAAAGTATGAGAAGACTGGCGTTGTAAAAGAGTTACGTGCTCGTCAACAGTTCGACAAGCCTTCTGTAAAAAAGAGACTCAAGATGGAACATGCCATTTATGTCCAGAAGCTTAGAAGCGCTGAAGATTAAGAGAGAATTGTTTTTTTGGTAGTGTGACAGCAAGTTTTTTGAACTATCTGCAATATGAACGGAATTATTCCGAACTAACCTTGCAGACGTATAGCGAAAGCCTGAAAAGTCTTGAAGCATTTTTCAAAAAAATAGATCAGGAACTTTCATGGAGAACATTAGATTCTGATATTATCAGAGATTGGATTGAAGCCTCCATGGATAAAGGCGAAAAAGCTACGACAATAAACAAACGACTTAGCGCCGTCCGTTCGTTCTTCAGATTTGCATTAGCAAGAAAATTAGTGGAAATCGACCCTGCTCACAGAGTGCTGGGACCAAAAAAAGAAAAAAGACTTCCGCAGTTTGTCAGAGAAAACGATATGGACAGATTACTTGACCAGAAACATTGGTCAGACAATCTTGAGGATCTAAGAGACAGGGCAATATTGATGGTTTTATATGAAACTGGCGTCAGACAAGCGGAATTACTCGGACTTAATATTGAAGATGTGGATTTGTCTGCAAATCAGTTGAAGGTTACAGGTAAAAGAAACAAACAGAGAATTATACCTTTCGGCAATGAACTAAACGATGCGCTATCACGTTATTTGAGCGTAAGAGATAAAATGGATAGCATAAATTGCCCACAAGCATTTTTTCTTACAAAAAAAGGTGATAGAATCACTAAGTCAAAAGTTTATTCTATAGTAAAAACTAATCTCTCTCTAATTTCTTCGCTTGACAAAAAATCGCCACACGTGTTGCGACATTCGTTTGCAACTGCAATGCTAAATCACGAAGCTGGATTAGAAAGCGTTCAGAAATTGTTAGGACACGAATCATTGGAAACGACGGGGATTTATACCCACACAACTTTTGAACAATTGAAAAAAGTCTATAAAAAAGCCCATCCTCGGGCTGATGTTTAATTTAAAAACGTAAAAACTATGGATGTTCAAATTAAGTCAGTTCACTTTGACGCTACCGAAAAATTGCAGGACTTTATCCAAAAGAAAACTGCAAAGTTAGAAAAATTATGTGACGAAATTCAGAAAGTAGAGGTGCAATTGAAGGTTATCAAACCACAAACAGCCATCAATAAGGAAGTAACCATAGCTGTAAAGGTCCCTGGAAATACCTATTATGCGGAAAATACAAAAGATACATTTGAAGAAGCAATTGACTCTTGTGTGGACGAATTGAAGGTTCAATTGGAGAAATATAAAGAAAAATTGCGAAAAAGATAAAAAAAATATAAAAAATTTTTGGTAATTCAAAAATAATATATATCTTTGCAGCCGATTTCCGAAAAGCAGTCCAAAAGTGTTTGGAAAAAAGCTGCAGGATTTGCCTCTTTAGCTCAGTTGGCCAGAGCACGTGATTTGTAATCTCGGGGTCGTTGGTTCGAATCCGACAAGAGGCTCACAAAACGCTAAGCGTTTATATATATATAATATAAGGTGCAGGCAATTCGTTGCCAATTACCGAATACGCAAAGCGGCAAGGGTGGTTACCAGAGTGGACAAATGGGGCAGACTGTAAATCTGCTGGCGCACGCCTACGGTGGTTCGAATCCATCACCACCCACAACAACAGGAAGCAAGGGGTTGTAAGTGATGAGCCCGTAACCTCAAAAACTTAAGACTCTAATCTTTTCAAGCATCAGTCAATAAACTTATGTACGAACAGGCTTCTACGCAGTGAAAAGCGGAAATAGCTCAGTTGATAGAGCACTAGCCTTCCAAGCTGGGGGTCGCGGGTTTGAGCCCCGTTTTCCGCTCTATTGCTGTTATAGCTCAGCGGTAGAGCACTTCCTTGGTAAGGAAGAGGTCACGAGTTCAAATCTCGTTAACAGCTCTAAACCGAATTGATTTAGAAAACTAATTTATAGAACTCAATATTATTAATAACTAAATTATGGCAAAAGAGAAATTCGAACGTACCAAACCGCATGTAGATATTGGTACAATTGGTCACGTTGACCACGGTAAGACTACTCTTACAGCAGCTATTACTACAGTACTTGCAGCAAAGGGTCTTTCAGAAGTTAAGTCATTCGATCAGATTGACAATGCTCCAGAAGAAAAAGAGCGTGGTATTACAATCAATACAGCTCACGTTGAATATGAAACAGCTAATCGTCACTATGCACACGTTGACTGTCCGGGACATGCTGACTATGTAAAGAACATGGTAACAGGTGCAGCTCAGATGGATGGTGCTATTATCGTAGTTGCTGCAACTGACGGTCCAATGCCTCAGACTCGTGAACACATCCTTCTTGCTAAGCAGGTAAACGTTCCTAAGTTGGTTGTATTCTTGAATAAGTGCGATATGGTTGACGATGCGGAAATGCTCGAACTAGTTGAAATGGAAATGCGTGAACTTCTCGATTTCTATGATTTTGATGGTGACAACACTCCTATCATCCGCGGTTCTGCTCTTGGTGCATTGAATGTTGTTCCAGTATGGGGAGACAAAGTTATGGAATTGATGGATGCCGTTGACAATTGGGTTCCACTTCCTCCACGTGATACAGATAAGCCTTTCCTTATGCCTGTTGAAGACGTATTCTCAATTACAGGTCGTGG
The DNA here is from genome assembly GCA_045597685.1 of Prevotella sp. Taxonomy (GTDB): domain Bacteria; phylum Bacteroidota; class Bacteroidia; order Bacteroidales; family Bacteroidaceae; genus Prevotella. Next base: position 30,348 of record JAZLKO010000019.1, on the reverse strand, counting down.
TACAGTTGCTACAGGTCGTATCGAAACAGGTGTTGTTCATGTAAACGACGCTGTTCAGCTTCTCGGTCTTGGTGAAGACAAGAAATCTGTTGTTACAGGTGTTGAAATGTTCCGCAAGATTCTTGATGAAGGTCAGGCTGGTGATAACGTAGGTCTTCTTCTCCGTGGTATTGACAAGGACGAAGTTAAGCGCGGTATGGTAATCACTCACCCAGGAGTTATCCAACCTCACAAGAAGTTCAGAGCTTCTATCTATGTATTGAAGAAAGAAGAAGGTGGCCGTCACACTCCATTTGGAAACAAGTATCGTCCACAGTTCTATCTCCGTACAATGGACTGTACAGGTGAAATTTCTCTTCCAGAAGGAATTGAAATGGTAATGCCTGGTGATAACGTTGAAATTAATGTTGAACTGATTTATGCAGTTGCTTTGAACGAAGGTCTTCGTTTCGCTATCCGTGAAGGTGGACGTACAGTAGGTGCAGGTCAGATCACAGCACTCCTCGACTAATTTTAAAAGAAAATATTCTGCATTAAATTAGGTTTCCGTATGCATATGCGGAAACCTTTTAAGACAATACGGGAATAGTTCAGTTGGTAGAATGTCGGTCTCCAAAACCGAAGGTCGGGAGTTCGAGCCTCTCTTCCCGTGCGAAATAGATTAGAATAATATGAAATTATTAAAAAGCATTACAAATTATTGCAAAGCTTGTTATGACGAACTTGCGCATAAAACTACTTGGCCAACTCGTAAAGAATTGACAAATAGTGCAGTGGTTGTTTTATCTGCTTCCCTTATCATTGCACTGATAGTTTTCGCTATGGACCAAGTTTTTGGTTTTGTCATGAGCACGGTTTATCCTTCTTAATTGCTTAGGAAATGTCAAATGTTGAAATGAAATGGTACGTGCTTAGAGCCGTCACTGGTCAGGAGACAAAAGTAAAGGAATATATCGAAGCCGAGTTGAAGCACGACCCAGTACTTAATGCTCATGTGGCTCAGATACTCATTCCTATGGAAAAACGCACAACATTACGTAATGGTAAGCGTGTGGTTTCTGAAAAAAGTTATCTTCCTGGTTATATTTTAGTGCAAGCTTGCCTTGAAGGTGAAACTGCACATAGATTACGTTTCATGCCAAACGTTTTAGGCTTCCTTGGTGGTTTGGATCATCCGTCGCCAGTCAGACAATCTGAGTTAAACAGAATGCTCGGTAACGCGGAAGAAACAGAACTCGCAGGAGATGATATCAACATCCCTTATTCTGTTAATGATGCTGTAAAAGTTGTCGATGGTCCTTTCAATGGTTTCTCCGGAATTATTGAAGAAGTCAATAATGAGAAACACAAATTGAAGGTCATGGTAAAAATCTTTGGACGTAAAACTCCACTTGAGTTAGGTTTTATGCAAGTCGAGAAGGAATGATGCGTAGTGTTACGATACGCAGATTTCCAAATATAATTAACTTTTTTTAATATTCAAAGAAATGGCTAAAGAAGTTGCTGGACAAATCAAATTACAGATTAAAGGTGGTGCAGCCAATCCTTCGCCTCCAGTAGGTCCTGCCCTTGGTTCTAAGGGTATTAACATCATGGGGTTCTGTAAGGAATTTAATGCACGTACCCAAGATAAGGCTGGAAAAGTGCTTCCAGTTGTTATCACTTATTATGCAGACAAGTCATTCTCTTTCGAAATCAAGACTCCTCCTGCAGCAGTGCAGTTGATAGAAGCTGCCAAAGTAAAGGGCGGTTCAGCTCAACCAAACCGTAATAAAGTTGGTAAAGTTACTTGGGATCAGGTAAAAGCTATCGCAGAGGACAAGATGAAAGATTTGAATTGCTTTACTGTCGAATCAGCAATGAAACTGATAGCTGGAACAGCGAGAAGTATGGGTATCACTGTAGAAGGTGACTTCCCTGGTAAATAATTTAAACTTCAATTGAAAAAATGAGTAAACTGACAAAGAATCAAAAATCAGTAGCTGATAAAGTTGAAGCAGGGAAGGCATATACTCTCAAGGAAGCAGCAGAACTGGTAAAGGCAATCACTTTTACCAAATTCGAAGCTTCTCTTGACATTGATGTACGCTTAGGCGTTGACCCACGTAAAGCCAATCAGATGGTAAGAGGCGTTGTTACGCTTCCTCATGGAACCGGTAAGGTTGTGCGTGTGTTATGCCTGTGTACACCAGATGCTGAAGCTGCAGCTAAAGAAGCAGGTGCTGATTATGTTGGTCTCGATGAGTATATCGAGAAGATAAAAGGTGGTTGGACTGATGTTGATGTTATCATCACAATGCCTTCATGTATGGGCAAGGTCGGTCCGTTAGGCCGTGTGCTCGGTCCACGTGGTTTGATGCCAAACCCTAAGAGTGGTACCGTAACTATGGATGTTGCAAAAGCAGTTAAAGAAGTAAAGAGTGGTAAAATTGACTTTAAGGTTGACAAGGGCGGTATTGTTCATGCTTCAATCGGTAAGGTTGCTTTCACTCCAGAGCAGATTTATGATAATGCAAAGGAATTTATCCAAACAATTATCAAGTTAAAACCTGCAGCTGCAAAAGGTACATATTTGAAGAGTATCTTTATTTCAAGCACTATGAGTAAGGGTGTTAAAGTTGACCCTAAATCTGTTGTGGATTAATCCTTTAAAAATTGAAGAATTATGAAAAAAGAAACAAAAGATACTATTATCGTAGAGCTTGGTGAGATACTGAAATCATATCCGCATTTTTACCTTGTTAACTGTGAAGGTTTAGATGCAAAGAAAACTTCAGATCTCAGACGCAAATGCTTTAAAAATGAGATTAAGTTGGTGATGGTTAAAAATACCCTCTTACAGAAGGCATTGGAAAAATCAGAAACTGACTACTCAGGCTTATACGAAGCATTAAAGGGCAATACCGCTGTGATGTTCTGCAACACAGCAAACGCTCCTGCAAAATTGCTGAAAGAATACAAGAAGGAAGCTATTCCTGCACTGAAGGCAGCTTATGCAGAAGAAATGACATTCGTTGGTGCCGACCAACTTGAAGCATTAGCCGCTATCAAGAGCAAGAACGAACTCATAGCAGATGTTGTTGCAGCTCTTGAAGGACAGATTCAAGGTGTTCTTGGAGCACTCGATTCTGGAGCAAACACTATTCATGGTGTACTTGACACAATTGCCGAAAAAGGTAAATAAATTAGTAATTAAAAGTAAAAACAAAAAAATAAAAAACAATTATGGCTGATATTAAAGCTATTGCTGAAGAGTTGGTAAACTTGACAGTGAAGGAAGTAAGTGAATTGAAGCAAGTCCTGAAGGACGAGTATGGAATTGAACCTGCAGCTGCAGCTGTTGCTGTTGCAGCTGGTCCTGCAGCTGGTGGTGCTGCTGAAGCTGCTGAAGAAAAGACATCATTCGATGTTGTTTTGGCAGAAGTTGGTGCAGCTAAGCTCCAGGTAGTTAAGGCTGTTAAGGAAGCTTGCGGTCTTGGACTTAAAGAAGCTAAGGATCTTGTAGATGCAGCTCCTTCTACATTGAAGGAAGGTATGTCTAAGGACGAAGCTGAAAACCTGAAGAAAGCTATCGAAGAAGCTGGCGCTAAGGTTGAATTGAAGTAATTTTCAAAAAATCATTGGTTAATATGGGTTAAGAATCTCCCAGTCGGAGATTCTTGACCTTTTTGTGTTTTAAATGTAATTAAATTTCTGACAAATGTCTAAACTTGTTGATAACAGAATAAATTTTGCAACAATCCAGAATCAGATGCCTTTTCCTGATTTTCTTGATGTGCAATTAAAATCATTTCAGGATTTCCTGCAGTTGGATACTCCGCCTGAGAAACGCAAGAATGACGGTTTGTATAGAGTATTCTCCGAGAATTTTCCTATCACCGACACACGTAACAATTTTGTTCTTGAGTTTCTGGATTATTATATTGACCCTCCGCGTTATTCTATTGAAGAATGCTTAGAGCGTGGCTTGACGTATAGTGTACCTTTGAAGGCTAAGTTAAAACTCTACTGTACAGATCCTGATCATGAGGAATTTGGAACTATTATACAGGATGTATTCTTAGGTCCAATACCTTATATGACCAGCAATGGTACATTTGTAATCAATGGCGCAGAGCGTGTGGTTGTATCACAGTTACACCGTTCTCCAGGCGTGTTCTTTGGGCAAAACCTGCATGCCAATGGTGCTATGCTGTATTCAGCACGAATCATTCCATTCAAAGGTTCGTGGATTGAATTTGCCACAGACATCAATAATGTGATGTACGCCTACATCGATCGCAAAAAGAAGTTACCTGTGACAACTCTGCTTAAGGCAATTGGCTATGAAACAGATAAGGACATTCTTCAGATATTTAATCTTGCAGATGAAATTAAAGTCAATAAAACAACTTTAAAGAAAAACATCGGCAAGCGTCTGGCAGGACAAATTCTTAAAACCTGGACAGAAGATTTCGTTGATGAAGACACTGGTGAAGTTGTATCCATCGAGCGTTCGGAAGTCCTTTTTGACCGTGAAACTGAAATCACAGACGAAAATATAAATGACATCATTGAAAGTGGTTCCCAGACGATTTTGATTCATAAAGATGATTCATTGGCAAACGAGTACTCAATCATCTTCAACACACTGCACAAAGACCCAAGTAAAACTGCAAAGGAAGCAGTTCTTTACATCTATCGGGTATTGAGAAACACTGACCCTGCTGATGAAGCAAGTGCAAAAGAAGTTATTCAGAACTTGTTCTTCTCAGACAAACGTTACGATTTGGGAGAAGTTGGTCGCTACCGTATAAATAAGAAGTTGAAACTGGATACCGACATTAACGTTCGAGTTTTGACGAACACCGATATCGTTGAAATTATCAAATACCTTATCCAGCTTTCCAATTCAAAAGCAATGGTTGATGACATCGACCATCTAAGCAATCGTAGAGTCCGCACAGTTGGTGAACAGTTGAGTAATCAGTTCGCAATTGGTCTTGCACGCATGAGCAGAACTATTCGTGAACGTATGAATGTTCGTGACAATGAAGTATTTTCACCTACCGAACTCATAAACGCAAAAACCATATCAAGCGTAATAAATTCATTCTTTGGTACAAATCCATTGTCTCAGTTTATGGATCAGACAAATCCTCTTGCCGAAGTAACTCACAAGCGTCGTCTGTCTGCACTTGGTCCTGGTGGTCTTTCACGCGAACGTGCTGGTTTTGAGGTTCGTGATGTACACTATACTCACTACGGACGTTTGTGTCCTATTGAAAGTCCTGAAGGTCCGAACATTGGTCTTATTTCATCACTTTGCGTATATGCAAAAATTAATCATCTTGGTTTTATCGAGACACCTTATAGAAAAGTAGAAAAGGCAATGGTTGACCTCGATAATAATCATATTGAATATCTTACCGCAGAACAAGAAGAGGGCAAGATCATTGGTCAGGGGAATGCTCCGTTGAAACCAAGCGGTGGTTTTATCCGCACATTCGTCAAATGCCGTCAGGATGCCGACTACCCTGTTGTTGCACCTGATAAGGTGGAATACATGGATGTGGCACCACAACAGATTGCCTCTATTGCAGCAGCACTCATTCCATTCCTTGAGCACGACGATGCTCACCGTGCACTGATGGGTTCAAACATGATGCGTCAGGCAGTTCCATTGCTTCATAACGAAAGTCCTATTGTTGGAACAGGTATTGAAAAACAAGTCTGCGAAGATTCTCGTACAATGATAACAGCCGAGGCTGATGGTGTTGTAGAATATGTTGATTCCACTACAATCCGTATTCTATACGACCGTACAGAGGAAGAAGAATTTGTAAGCTTTGAACCTGCATTGAAGGAATACCGCATCCAGAAGTTCCGCCGCACAAACCAGAATATGGTAATCGACCTTCATCCTCTTTGTCAAAAAGGCCAACGAGTTAAGAAAGGTGATATTCTGACCGATGGTTATGCAACAGATAATGGTGAACTCGCACTTGGAAGAAACCTTCTCGTTGCCTACATGCCTTGGAAAGGTTACAATTATGAGGATGCCATTGTCTTAAATGAAAGAATGGTTCGCGAAGATATTCTGACCTCTGTTCATGTAGATGAATATTCACTTGATGTACGCGAAACAAAGCGTGGCGTTGAAGAGTTTACTGCCGACATACCAAATGTCAGTGAAGATGCAACAAAGGATTTGGACGAAAATGGTATTATCCGTATTGGAGCAAATGTAGTTCCTGGCGACATTCTCATCGGTAAGATCTCCCCTAAGGGAGAGAGCGACCCTTCGCCAGAAGAAAAACTCCTTCGTGCAATCTTTGGCGAAAAGGCTGGCGATGTAAAAGACTCTTCTCTAAAGGCAAATCCTTCATTGACAGGAACTGTTATTGATAAGAAACTTTTCTCAAGAGCCATCAAGACCAAGGCATCAAAGCAGCAAGACAAAGAACTGCAAAAGAAGATTGACGATGAATATGAAGCAAAGGTTAAAGACCTAAAGTCCATTCTTGTTGACAAGTTGATGATTCTGATTGGTGACAAACTCTCACAAGGTGTAAAAGACTATGCTGGTGCAGAAATCATCAATAAGGGAGCAAAATTTACTATTGCGACATTGAGCAATCTGGAATATACAGATGTTCAAATCAGCAAATGGACAAACGATGCTCACACAAATGAACTGATAGCAACTCTGATAACAAATTATTTGAAGAAATACAAATTACTTGATGCAGAAGTTAAACGCAAAAAATTTGCCATCACTATTGGTGACGAACTTCCTACAGGCATTCTGCAGATGGCAAAAGTATATGTAGCAAAGAAACGTAAGATTAGTGTGGGCGATAAACTTGCAGGCCGTCATGGCAACAAGGGTATCGTATCAAAGATTGTACGTCAGGAAGACATGCCATTCCTTGCAGATGGAACTCCTGTTGATTTGGTACTCAACCCTCTGGGTGTACCTTCACGTATGAATCTTGGACAGATATTTGAAGCAATTCTTGGCGCAGCAGGTAAGCGTTTAGGCGTCAAGTTCTCAACACCTATCTTTGATGGTGCTCATATAGAAGATCTTTGTGAATGGACAGACAAAGCTGGGCTTCCTCGCCTTTGTTCAACCCGTTTGTATGATGGCGAAACAGGTGAGCCATTCGACCAACCAGCAACAGTAGGTATTACCTACTTCCTCAAGCTCGGTCACATGGTTGAAGACAAGATGCATGCTCGTTCTATTGGTCCTTATTCTCTTATTACTCAGCAGCCACTTGGCGGTAAGGCTCAGTTTGGTGGTCAGCGTTTCGGTGAAATGGAAGTATGGGCTCTTGAAGCATTCGGAGCATCACACATCCTTCAGGAAATTCTTACAATCAAGTCAGATGATGTCGTGGGTCGTGCTAAGGCATACGAAGCAATTGTCAAAGGTGACCCAATGCCAACACCAGGCATACCAGAATCTCTCAACGTGCTTTTGCATGAACTCAAGGGACTCGGTCTGAGTATTACACTTGACTAATTTATCGATAGTTTCAAGATTAATGATTAAAGAGAAAAATTATGGCTTTTAAGAAAGATACAAATGTAAAAAATAATTTTACAAAGATTACCATCAGTTTGGCTTCTCCAGAGATGATAAAGGAAAATTCTCATGGAGAAGTAACAAAGCCTGAAACAATAAATTACCGTACTTATAAACCAGAGCGCGATGGTCTTTTCTGTGAAAAGATTTTCGGACCTACAAAAGACTATGAATGTAGTTGTGGAAAATATAAGCGTATAAAATACAAGGGAATTACCTGCGACCGTTGTGGTGTAGAAGTTACTGAGAAAAAAGTTCGTCGTGAACGTTCTGGTCATATCGAACTCGTAGTACCTGTGGCGCACATCTGGTATTTCCGTTCTCTGCCAAACAAAATTGGTTATTTGTTAGGACTTCCTACAAAGAAACTTGATGCTGTTATCTATTACGAACGCTACATAGTTGTAAACCCAGGTCCTTTAGCAGGCCGCAAGAATCAGGATGGCACTCCATTACTCGGTTCTCAGAAGATGGACTTGCTCACGGAAGATGAGTATAATGACATTCTTGACAATTACATTTCAGAAGACAACTACTATCTTGAGAATAACGACCCTAATAAGTTCGTTGCCAAGATGGGTGCCGATGGTATATACGATTTGCTTGCAGGTCTTGACCTGGACACATTATCATACGAACTGCGCGACCGTGCAAACAGCGACAGCTCTGTTCAACGCAAGACTGAAGCATTAAAACGTCTTCAAGTCGTAGAAGCTTTCCGCCAGAGTGCAAACATCAATCGTCCAGAATGGATGATTCTGAAGATATTACCAGTAACCCCTCCTGAACTGCGTCCACTTGTTCCACTTGATGGCGGTCGTTTTGCCACTTCAGATTTGAACGATCTTTATCGTCGTGTTATCATTCGCAACAACCGTCTGAAGAGACTAATTGACATAAAGGCTCCAGATGTAATCCTGCGTAATGAAAAGCGTATGCTCCAGGAAGCCGTCGATAGTTTATTCGACAACTCTCGGCGCTCAAATTCCGTTAAGACTGATTCCAACCGTGCATTGAAGTCATTGAGTGATTCACTCAAAGGCAAGCAGGGACGTTTCCGTCAGAATCTGCTCGGTAAGCGTGTTGATTATTCCGCACGTTCAGTAATCGTCGTCGGCCCTGAACTGAAAATGGGTGAGTGCGGTCTTCCAAAACTTATGGCAGCCGAACTCTACAAGCCATTCATCATCCGCAAACTGATTGAGCGCGGAATAGTAAAGACCGTCAAGAGTGCAAAAAAGATTGTTGACCGCCGTGAACCAGTTATCTGGGATATTCTCGAAAACGTGATGAAAGGTCATCCAGTGCTGCTCAATCGTGCTCCTACCCTGCACCGTCTCGGTATTCAGGCATTCCAGCCTAAGATGATTGAAGGCAAGGCTATTCAGCTCCACCCATTAGCATGTACTGCATTCAATGCCGATTTCGATGGTGATCAGATGGCAGTCCACCTCCCATTGTCAAATGAGGCAATACTCGAAGCGCAGATTTTGATGCTTCAGAGTCACAATATCCTTAACCCAGCCAATGGCGCTCCTATCACTGTACCTTCACAAGATATGGTTCTAGGCCTTTACTACATCACAAAGATTCGTCCAGGAGCTAAGGGTGAAGGGCTCAAGTTCTATGGTCCTGAAGAAGCAATCATCGCCTACAACGAAAAGAAGTGCGACATCCATGCTGAAATAGAAGTAATCGTTGACGATGTTGATGAAAACGGTAACATCTACAAGCACAACATCAAGACATCCGTAGGACGTGTCATTGCAAATGAGATTATCCCTGTGGAAGTAGGGTTCTTCAACGACATTATTTCAAAGAAGACACTCCGCGACATAATCGCTAAGGTTATCAAGGCTGTTGGAGTAGCTCGCGCTTGTGAATTCCTCGATGGTATCAAGAACCTCGGTTACAAGATGGCATATCTCGGAGGCTTGTCATTCAACCTCGACGACATCATCATACCAAAGGAAAAAGAAGAACTCGTCAATAAGGGAAATGCTGATATCCAGCAAATCACCGACAACTATAACATGGGATTCATTACCGACAATGAACGTTACAACCAGGTCATCGATACATGGACACATGTAAACAATGATTTAGGTAATGTTCTTATGAAGACCATGACAGAAGCCGACCAGGGCTTCAACTCAGTATTCATGATGCTCGATTCAGGAGCCCGCGGTTCAAAAGACCAAATCAAGCAGCTCTCAGGTATGCGTGGCTTGATGGCAAAGCCTCAGAAAGCAGGAGCCGAAGGGCGTATGACAATCGAAAATCCTATTATCTCCAACTTCAAGGAAGGTATGTCAGTGCTCGAATACTTCATCTCTACCCACGGTGCTCGTAAAGGTCTTGCCGATACAGCCATGAAGACTGCCGATGCTGGTTATCTTACACGCCGACTGGTTGACGTATCCCATGACGTCATTATTACAGAAGAAGACTGCGGAACATTACGTGGACTCGAATGCACAGCGCTGAAGAATGGTGATGAGGTAGTATCTTCATTGACAGAGCGCATCCTCGGTCGTGTTTCTGTTCACGATGTTATTAATCCAAATACAAATAAGGTTATTGTAGCAGCCGGTGAAGAAATCACAGAAACTAAAGCAAAGCAGATCGAAGACGCCAATATCGAAATGGTTGAAATCCGTTCGGTACTCACTTGCGAATGCAAGCATGGTGTTTGCCGCAAGTGCTACGGTCGCAACCTTGCAACCAGAAAGATGGTACAGCAGGGTGAAGCTGTCGGAGTAATTGCAGCACAAGCCATTGGTGAACCAGGAACACAGCTTACTCTGCGTACATTCCACGCCGGAGGTATTGCTGGTGGTGCTGCAGCCAATGCAAAGATTGTGTCAAAATATGATTCACGCATTGACATCGATGAACTGCGTACTGTTGATGCCGTTAACGATGAAGGCAAGACTGTCAAGATAGTTGTCGGTCGTCTGGCAGAAGCTCGTTTTATTGACGAGAAAACAGGCATCGTGCTCACAACTCAGCCAGTTCCTTATGGAGCAACACTCTACGTTGACAACAACTCTTCTATCAAGAAGGGCGACTTAGTAGCACAGTGGGACCCATTCAATGCCGTCATTATTTCCGAAGTACAAGGTAAGATAAAGTTTGTTGATGTTATTGAAGGTGTCACCTTCATGTCAGAAACCGACGATACCACCGGACTCGTTGAAAAGATTATTATCGAATCAAAGGATAAATCAAAAATACCAACCTGCAACATCGTTGATAGCAATGGTGATGTAATCCGCACCTACAACTTCCCTGTTGGTGCTCACATCATAGCTGAAAACAACAAGAAGATTAAGACAGGCGATATTCTTGTCAAGATTCCACGTGCTGTTGCAAAAGTAGGCGATATCACTGGAGGTCTTCCACGTGTAACCGAACTCTTCGAAGCCCGCAACCCATCCAACCCTGCTGTTGTATCTGAAATCGATGGTGAGGTTACGATGGGCAAGTTGAAACGTGGAAATCGCGAAATAATTGTAACCAGCAAGACTGGCGATGAACGCAGATACCTTGTCAACCTGAGTAAGCAGATTCTTGTACAGGAAAACGACTATGTCCGTGCCGGTACTCCATTGTCTGATGGTAGCATCACTCCTGCCGATATCCTGGCTATCAAGGGTCCTACGGCAGTACAGGAATACATTGTAAATGAAGTACAAGATGTCTATCGTCTACAAGGTGTGAAAATCAACGACAAGCACTTTGAGATTATCGTTCGCCAGATGATGCGCAAGGTTCAAATCAACGATCCAGGCGATACAGGATTCCTTGAGCAGGAGATTGTCGATAAGATTGAATTCGCTGAAGAAAACGACCGCATCTGGGGCAAGAAGGTAGTTATCAACGCTGGTGAAAGTGAAAACTTCCATGTAGGTCAGATAGTTACCGCACGCAAACTGCGTGATGAAAACTCTTCTCTCAAGCGACGCGATATGAAACCTGTTGTAGTACGCGACGCTGTTCCAGCAACAGCCGTACAGGTTCTCCAAGGTATCACACGTGCAGCATTGCAGACAAAGAGCTTTATGTCGGCAGCATCATTCCAAGAGACAACCAAGGTGCTCAACGAAGCAGCCATCCGCGGAAAGGTTGATACACTCGAAGGCATGAAAGAAAATGTAATCACTGGTCATCTGATACCAGCAGGTACAGGTCTCCGTCAGTTCAACCGCATCGTTGTGGGCTCTCGCGAAGAGTATGAACGTTATCTTGCCAACAAGAAAAACGTTCTCGACTTTTCTGATGTTCAATAAAAAAGTATAACCACGGCCCTTAAAGTCCCGCTTGATTTTAAGGGCTTTTTAAAATCATTATATTATGGATGAAAATATTGATAAAAAATATCAGTTGTCGTTACCAGAAGAATTGGCAGCAGGCAATTATTCAAATTTAGCAATCATCTCTCATTCTGCCACAGAGTTTATTTTCGATTTTGCCATGATGCGCCCAGGTCTGATAAAATCACAAGTCTGCGACCGCATTGTCATGGCTCCCGAACATGCTCTTCGCCTGTTGCTGGCATTACAGGATAATATCTCCAAATACGAGAAAACATTCAAGAAAATTGATCTCAACCAGTCTAACCAGCCAAAGGCTCCGTCAGATGGTAAAAAAGGTGACGCATAAGCTATGAATTTAGTTGATTCTATTATCGCCCGTGCCAAAAGCAACAAGCAGTGCATCGTGCTCCCAGAAGCCGAAGAAGAGCGCACCCTGAAAGCTGCCGACCGTATTCTTGCCGATGATGTTGCTAAACTCATTCTTATCGGTAATCCTAAAAAGGTCAATGATTTGGCACAGAAACATGGGCTGATCAATATCGCCAAGGCAACACTTATTGACCCTGAGAATTTTGACCGCAGCGAAGAATATGCCGAAAAGCTTGCCAAACTCCGCAAGAAGAAAGGCATGACAATCGAAGAAGCCCGCCAGCTGGTTAAAAATCCGCTCTATCTTGGATGTATGATAATCAAGAATGGCGATGCCGACGGACAAGTCTCAGGTGCATTGAGCACAACAGGCGAAACCCTTCGTCCTGCACTGCAGATTATCAAGACATCTCCAGGTATCACATGTGTCAGCGGAGCAATGCTGCTTATCACCGAGCAACCACAATATGGTGAAAACGGAGTCCTCGTTGTGGGCGATGTTGCAGTTACACCAATGCCCGATGTCGAACAACTTTCTCAAATCGCATTATGCACCGCCCAGACAGCTCAAAGTGTAGCAGGCTTTGCCGAGCCACGTGTGGCAATGCTGAGTTTCTCAACCAAGGGCAGTGCAAAGCATGAGATAGTTGATAAAGTTGTAGAAGCCACACGTCTGGCAAAAGAGAAAAATCCATCACTTCTCATTGATGGCGAACTACAGGCAGATGCAGCCCTCGTTCCAAGTGTAGGAGAAAGTAAAGCACCTGGCAGCCAGATAGCAGGCAAGGCAAACGTACTGGTATTCCCAAATCTCGAAGTTGGCAACATTGGCTACAAGCTCGTTCAGCGTTTAGGCAATGCAGAAGCCTTAGGACCAATCCTCCAAGGAATAGCACGCCCTGTCAACGACCTTTCACGTGGATGCTCTGTGGATGATGTCTATAAGATGATAGCCATTACAGCATGCCAGGCACAAGGATATTAAAATGATGACGATAACGAAAACAATAACGAAAACGAAAAACAATGAAAATCTTAGTGCTGAATTGCGGCAGCAGTTCAATAAAATATAAACTCTACAACATGGACGATCAGTCTGTTATGGCTGCAGGCGGCATTGAACGCCTTGGCACCCCAGAGTCGTTCATTAAAATCACTCTGCCAAATGGCGAAAAGAAAAAAATAGAAAAACTCCTGCCAGAACATACTGCAGGTGTGAAGTATATCTTTGAATGCCTCACCAACCCTAAACTGGGAGCTATCAAATCTCTCGACGAGATTGATGCCGTTGGTCATCGCGTTGTTCATGGAGGCGAAAAATTCAACAAGAGTGTTCTGATCACCGATGAGGTAATCAATCAGGTCAAAGAATGCACCGACCTTGCTCCACTCCATAATCCAGCAAACCTCAAAGGCATAGCAGCTGTTTCGGAACTGATGCCAGGACTACCACAAGTTGGAGTATTCGACACAGCCTTCCATCAAACCATGCCCGACTATGCCTATATGTATGCCCTGCCATACGAGTTGTATGAGAAATATGGCGTACGTCGCTATGGCTTCCATGGAACATCTCATCGCTATGTTTCCGCACGCGTGTGCGAATATCTTGACGTTGACCCCAAACAGCAGAAGATTATTACCTGCCATATAGGCAACGGAGGTTCATTGGCAGCAGTCAAGTATGGCGAGTGTATCGACACAACAATGGGACTCACCCCACTCGAAGGACTTATGATGGGTACACGCAGCGGCGATATTGACGCTGGAGCAGTAACCTATCTTCAGGACAAACTTGATCTGGATACCACAGGTATCTCCACATTGCTCAACAAGAAAAGTGGTGTAATAGGCATTTCTGGACTTTCTTCCGATATGCGCGACATCGACAATGCAGCTAATAGTGGCAACAAGAAAGCTCTGCTTGCACAAAATATGTATTGCTACCGCATTAAGAAATACATCGGAGCCTACGCAGCAGCAATGGGCGGGGTTGACACAATAGTATTCACAGCAGGAGTAGGTGAAAATCAGTACCCAATCCGTCAAGGCATCTGTGAAGGAATGGAATGGCTCGGCATCAAGCTCGACATTGAGAAAAACAAGGCAACACGCAGCGAAGAAGCTATCCTTTCAACCCCAGATTCAAAAGTCAAGGTAGTGATGATACCAACCGATGAGGAATTGGTCATCGCCCGCGACACATTGGAACTGACGCCAAACCGAAGCAATCAAATTCCTATTTGATTACAAATCTGCAATTGCAGATTAATGATTTCCTGACTTCGTCAATGCGCCACCCAAATTAAGATTCGTTGTCAGATATGTCGAAAAGTGGCTTGATTGCAAGGTGTCTCTCCGTCAAGAAGATTCATTCACCTTCTCATCCATGCTATGGATATCAGGCGCAACATGACCATTACAAAAAGAAAGATAAAGATAATAAACACAAAACTGAAGAATCTGCTGGGTGAAAGTCTCACTCATCTTGATAAAGAATTTGAAACGTTCAAGAAAGGAGTATTCAAAGTCAAGGATTACCTCTTTACATTTCTCTCTGACCTCAGTGTTCCATTTGACAACAATTCCAGCGAGAGAGGTGTCAGAAAGTTAAAGGTCAAGCAGAAAATAAGTGGATGTTTCAGAACGGACAATGGCACTGATGATTTTGCCAAGCTGCATTCTATCGTTGAAACTGCCAGTTACCAGAGTCAGTGTTAATTCCTAAATAAACTTAATTATTAATTATTAATTGTTAATTTGTAATTCACTAACGCGGTTTTTTCTTATTTTTGCAGCAAAATTACTAATTAGAGTTTGCCACACCCATAGAAGCAGCTATAGTGTGGATTGACTCTTTAAATTTAAATGTTAAACAATTAGCCTTTAGGTATTTCGCTTTTTCTGCTTAAAAAGCGTTAATTCCTATGTCGATTTTTGAAATTTTGATTACATCTGAGAATATTCTCAGCATCAGTGGAATTATACTTTACAATGCGAAAGAAAGATTTAACACTACGGTAAAGAAGCCTGCGCCAGTCCATTTTAGGACGTGTAAGAAAACGATAGAATTGGTCATTGCCTCCGTCGATGAATGGAGCAAACTGATGATGGAGCGATTGATGAATGTTTTGACCGAAGAGACGGAAAATAAGCAGGTACTTCAGCAGGTCTAATGCACTCGTACCTTTCTCCTTTTCCATTTTGACCTTGCGAAGCGACTGTGCGAGCTTGAATTTGTCCAATAATGACAGAAAATCATTGCAGACAGTAGCTTTTTCACTCAAAAAATTGGATAATTCAGAAAAATAACTTAATTTTGCATTCATAACAGATTGTTTAATTTTTGTTTAATATCTTGTTTTTTGTTCACTATAAAGATACAACAAATAATGACAATCTGTTATTTATTATCAGATTTTTTTAATAATTTCAAAGAGCAAAGTGCCGATTCCTATAAAAGGGGATAAAGGCTTAATATCAATTTTAACCATTTCTTTTAGGTGTGGGAAACTTTAGTTACTAATTTAAACAATTTATTTCTTATGAACCAAACAGAAAAAGGCTTTTATAAGCTCAGTTGGTTGCAGCGTATAGGTTTCGGTAGCGGTGACCTTGCGCAGAACCTCATCTTCCAGACGGTAGCTACATTTCTTATGATCTACCTATGTACAGTATTGAAGATTAGTCCTATCTTTGTCAGCGGACTTATTCTTGCTGTGCGACTTTTTGACTGTATATGGAGTCCTGTTGTAGGGCGCTATATTGACAACCACAATCCTAAGTTGGGCAAATACCGCACTTATCTTCTTTACGGTGGTATTCCTCTTACAATTGCAGCTTGCTGCTTGATGCTGCCTATGGCTGCTGAATGGTCGATGACCATGAAAATTATTTATGCTACTGTCAGCTATACTTTACTGAGCATGATTTACTCTGTGGTGAACATCCCATACGGCTCAATCATGGCCAGTATGACTCGTGACAACAACGAGGTGCTTATTCTGACATCTACACGAATGGTATGTGCAAATATTGGTCAGATTGTTGTACAGGCTGGTTTTCCTATCGGGCTCGCAATCTTTGCTCATGAAACTATTGACTGGAATCAGGCTTTGTTTATGGCTATCGGTACGATTCCTGCTTTCATCATCCTGCCTTTGCTTCCACTTTTGAAGAGGCTGTTTGGTAAGAAGGGACTTTATTATGTGCTCCTCTCATTAGGCTTTGTTGGATTTGTTGTGCTGTATATTATTGGTAAGTTCTTTAATGTTGCTGATTGCAACACTATTGTTCAGGCTGCAAAGGTGATGACTGGAGTTGGTCTGCTTGTTGGTTCATTGATGTGGGCACTTGTTCCTGAAGTTATCACAGAGGCTGAATACCGTACAGGAAACCGCCCTGCTGCTACGGTCAATGCTCTTGCAGGCGTTGCGTTCAAGGCTGGTTTCTCAATTGCTGGCTGGATTACTCCATTAGTAATGGGATGGATGGGATTCAACCTGGCAAATGAGGTTTCTGCCTTGTCGGGCGATTCAAATGCATGGTTTACAGTGATATGCGTATTTGCACTTGCTGGTTTTGTACTTCTTACACTTTGTTTCCTTGGTTGCAAGGAGAACATTGTCACCACTCCAGAAAAGCCTGTCAGCTACGGTGAGATGTTTAAAGAGTTCAAGGCTAACAAATGCTTGCAGCTGATGCTTTGGATTTTTGTCATAGTTTTCCTGGCCTCATTTATTGCAGCACCAGTAAATGCATATTATACAAAGTTGGCTGATTACTCAGAAACCGTGAAAGAGGCTATACTTTGGTTTACTACTATCATACCAGCAATTCTCCTCATCGTAGTTGGGCTTCTCATTTACAGATACCCTCTGACCGACGAGAAACTTGACCAGATGAACAGAGAAATAGAAGAAAGAAACAAATAATTAACTAATACCTATTAACAAAATGAAAGAAGCGCGTTATATTTTTCCAGAAGACTACATGGCAGATCCTTCTGCACATGTTTACAATGGTAAGGTGTATATCTATCCGTCACACGACTGGGATAGTGGCACAAGTGATAATGACAATGGCGATCAGTACAACATGAAGGACTATCATTGTCTGAGTATTGAAGACCTTGAGAATGGCACTTGCAAGGATGAGGGTGTGATACTCCGCCTTGAGGATGTGCCATGGGCAAAAAAGCAGCTTTGGGACAGTGACGTAGTAGAAAAAGATGGTAAGTATTATCTTTGCTTCTGTGCAAAGGATTACAACGAAGTTTTCCATCTTGGTATTGCCATTGCCGACAGACCAGAAGGTCCGTTCAAGGCTGAACCAGCACCAATCATCGGTTCTTATTCCATCGACCCTTGCCTCTTCAAGGATGATGATGGCAGCATTTATGTTTATTTCGGTGGTATTTGGGGCGGTCAGCTGCAACGCTACCGCGACAATATTGCTTTGGAAGACCCACATCTGCCAAACTTTGACGATCCAGCTCTTCCTGCACGTGTGGCAAAAATGAGCGACGACATGCTGCAATTCGCAGAAGAGCCAAAACCTGTTGTTATTTATAATGAAGAAGGCGAACTGAAGCATTGTAATCCTCACAGATTCTTTGAGGCTTCATGGATGGCTAAGAAAGACGGCAAGTATTACTTCATCTATTCCACAGGTGACAGCCACCTGCTTTGCTATGCAGAAGGGGATAATCCTTACGGACCATTCAAATATAAGGGTGAATTGCTGCAACCAGTAATTGGTTGGACTACTCATGCTTGCGTAACAGAATACAAAGGCAAGTGGTATCTGTTCCATCACGACTGCGGTCCGTCAAATGGAGTTTCTGCCCTCCGCTCACTCAAAGTAAAAGAAATTGAACTATAATTTGAAATTAGGGAATTTAGGAAATTAGGGAATTAGGAATTTAATTCCGTATATTTCTTGAATAATTAATATCGCAAAAAGATGAAAAAGCTATTTATTTTAACATTGGGGATTGTTGCTGCAGTATCTGCAACAGCACAAACATTGAAAGAAACTATTGGCAAGGATGTGCTTGTTGGTACAGCCTTGAGTGAATACCAAATTATGGGCAACGACCCAAAAGCCCTCGAACTGACAAAGCAGCAGTTCAACTGCATCGTAGCAGAAAACTGCATGAAGCCACAGGAATTGCATCCATCTCCTGATGTTTGGAAATGGGACGTTGCCGACAAGATGATTGAATTTGCTCAGCAGAACAAGATTACAGTCAACGGACACTGCTTGGTATGGCATTCACAAGTGCCTATGTGGTTCTTCTTCAAAAACAATGAAATGCCAAAAGGCTATAATCCATTCCAAAGAGGTAATATGGATAAGAGCAAACTGAAATCGCGCGAAGAACTGCTTCAGTTGATGAAGGAGCACATATTCGCTGTGGTTGGCCATTTCAAGGGAAAAGTGATTGGTTGGGACGTAGTGAATGAGGCTTTTGAAGACGATGGCAGCATGCGCAATTCACTCTGGCGTCAGATTATCGGTGACGACTTCATTGAGAAGGCATTTGAATATGCACACGAAGCTGACCCTAACGTAGAGCTCTATTACAACGATTACAGCATGAATAAACCTGCAAAAGTAAAGGGCATTTGCGAATACATACGCAACATGAAGAAGAAGGGCATCCGTATTGATGCTGTCGGAATGCAGTCGCATATCGGTCTCGACTATCCTGATTTCAAGGAATACGAACAGGCAATCAGTGATTTTGCTTCACTCGGAGTTAAGGTGATGTTTACTGAACTTGACATTAATGTGTTACCTAATCCGCAGCAATTCGGTGGCGCAGAAATTTCACAGAATTTCGAGTTGCAGGAAAAACTCAATCCTTACGTCAACGGACTGCCTAAAGCAAAACAGAAAGAACTTGAAAACCGCTACGTGGAATTGTTCAAGATTTACAAGAGGCATAAGAAAGATATTTCACGCATTACCTTCTGGGGTGTGAACGATGGACAGTCTTGGCTGAACGGATGGCCTGTACGTGGTCGTACGAACTACCCTCTGCTTTTCGACCGCGACAACAATGCAAAACCTGCTCTGAAGAAAATCTGTAAACTATGGAAATGATATTAAAAAAAATATCAACAGCCGCTAATACATGCAAGCAGTACCTGATGCTGCTTGCTGTTTTTGTTTTTATAGCAAATGCAGCCTTTGCACAGAAAATGGAACTTAGGTTGCTCAATCATTGGGATAATCTGGACGGAACTATTGAACGTGGATTTGCTGGACATTCCATCTTTTTCAAGGATGGCGATGTAAGCTACAATCCACAACGCATAGAGCAATATGCCCAGATGAACAAGGCATTTGGCATCAATGGAGCTGTAATCAACAATGTAAATGCTTCGCCGCAGATTCTTGCTACCGAAAAACTGAAAAAGATTGTAGGCATTGCCGACATTTTCCGCAAGAACGGAATGAAGCTCTATCTTTCAATAAACTTTGCTTCACCAATGGTACTCGACAGCATGAAAACTGCCGACCCGCTTGATTCACAAGTGCAGCAATGGTGGAAAAAGAAAGTGGATGAGATTTACGCTCTAATCCCTGATTTCGGTGGCTTTTTAGTAAAGGCAAATAGCGAAGGCCAGCCTGGACCGATGGACTTTGGCAGAACTCATGCTGATGGTGCCAATATGCTTGCAGATGTTCTGGCTCCGCATAAGGGAATCGTGATGTGGAGAGCCTTTGTCTATGCAGCCAACAGCCCAGATCGTGCAAATCAAGCTTACGAGGAATTTATGCCGCTCGATGGCAAATTCCATGACAATGTGATTTTGCAGATAAAAAACGGACCTGTTGACTTTCAGCCTCGTGAACCAGTAAGTCCACTATTTTTTGCTTTGAAACACACTAAGATGATACCTGAACTACAAATCACTCAGGAATATACTGGTGAATCAATACACACATGTTTTCTTGCATCAATGTGGAAGGAATTTTTTGATGCTACAAATGGCGTGAACTTTGTTGGTGTGGCTGGTGTTTCAAATATAGGCGACTCGGAAAACTGGTGCGGAAGCGACATGGCGGTTGCCAATTGGGTAGCTTTTGGCGATTTGGCACAAACACCAACATTAAGCCCATACGAAATTGCTCAGGATTTCCTCAAAAAATATTATACTAAAGATGAGAGGTTTGTAAAACCTGTAACACAATTGATGGTTGAATCCCACGAAGCAGTTGTAAGCTACATGATGCCAATGGGATTGCATCACATCTTTGCAGACGGACATCATTACGGTCCCGCTCCATGGTCAGCTCCAAAAGGAGTAAGGGCAGACTGGACACCTGTGTATTATCACAAGGCTGATTCCAAAGGATTAGGATTCGACCGTATGGCAACAGGTTCAAACAATATTGCACAATATCCTGAACATCTGCAAGAATTCTATTCAGAAATCTCTACCGAAAATCCATTGATACTATGGTTCCACCATGTGCCATGGGATTACAAGATGGACAATGGCAAGACCATGTGGCAAAACCTGTGCCTGAGCTACGACCGTGGGGTTGCAAAAGCCGAAGAATTTGTCAAGATTTGGGAAAGTATTAAGCCATACATAGACGAAAAACGATACAACGACCAGTTGACACGATTCCAACGCCAGGCAAAAGATGCTTGGTGGTGGAGAGATGCCTGCCTGCTGTATTTCCAGACATTTTCAAAGATGCCATTCCCTAAAGGCAGTCCAGCCCCAAGGCACAAACTTGACGACTTGATGAAATATCGTCTGTTGATGGATAATTACACAGCAGCCGACATGAGTAAACTGCCTGACTGAAAAATTACTTTTCTATCCAGACAGACATTTTACGCTTGCCGCTGTGAGCCCAAGCAAAATATGGTATAAGAGTCTTACCTCTATAAGGCAAGCCTTTTATGCCATAATTTTTTAATTCGGTGACTCCATCTTCCCAACAATAAACTACAGGACCTTTTTCCATGCAGATAAGTCCCTTGTCGGCTTCGACAGCAGGGTTGGCTTCAATTGTGCGTTCTGCCATATCGAAATGGATTCTCACCTTGTCGCCTTTCTTCCATTTACGGTCGATAGTAAGATACCCATCAGCGGTGATTTCGCCACAAGGAGTATTGTTCATACTGACAGAATAATTTGGTCTTATGCCATCGGTATATGAATATAAATCCGATGGAACCGTATGATTTTGCACCCACCCAGGTATGCGGATTTTAAGCTTGAATGTGGCATTGGTGTGTATTGTCAGCATGATGTCACCATCCCAAGGATAGTTGGTCTGCTGCTCTATTGTCACTTTTTTGCCATTCACAGGAACGTCAGCAGTATTGCTGTTGAAAAGATTCACATAGAGAGCATCATCCTTATTGGCATAAATATACTGTGGTAAAGACGGAATGAAACGTGCAACATTAGATGGGCAGCAAGCACAGCCAAACCATGCTTCACGTTCATAGTTGCCATCAGATGCTAATGGGTTAGGATAGAAGAATTTCCCACCGTCAAGAGAGATGCCTGAAATTACGGCATTATAAAGAGAACGTTCAAGTACATCGTAATACTTGCTGTCGCCATGCAACAGGAACAGACGGTAGTTAAAATACACATTGGCAATAGCAGCACATGTTTCACAATATGCCGAAAGATTTGGCAATTCGTAATTAGCCCCAAAAGCCTCACCATCGTGACGGGCACCGATACCACCTGTAATATAGAGTTTCTTCCAGACAATGTTTTCCCAGATTTTATCAATAGCATCAATGTAGCCCTTGTCGCCAGTAAGTGCTGCCACATCAGCCATTCCTGCATACATATACCCAGCACGTACAGCATGACCTACAGCTTCATCCTGTTCCAAAACAGGTTTGTGGCTCTGACTGTAAGCATTCTTGTGCTTTGTTTTCCCACGCATATCGAGAAAGAATTTTGCCTGTTCAAGATATTTTTTGTCGCCAGTGGCAATGTAAAGTTTGCAAAGTCCCATCTCTGCAATCTGATGACCTGGTACCACACATGCCTGTCCAGGCTTGTTGCCTATTTCCCGACAAACGCAATCGGCATATTTTATGGCAATATCAAGAAAGTTTCTTTTCCCTGTTGCATAATAATGAGCCACAGCCGCCTCGCAGAGATGTCCCAGATTATAAAACTCATGAGAACCACCTTCAACCTCACTCCAGCGCGTCATGCCCGACCATTTGTGAGGACGGTTCGGGTTTTGAGTACGTGCCGTATATAAATATCCATCAGGTTCCTGGCCTGATGCAATGACAGCAATCACACTATCTGCATAAGCCTCAAGTGTCTTGTTGGGATAGACCTGCAACAGATAACTTACCCCCTCAAGAGTCTTGTAAGGGTCGGTGTCATCAAAAGGGAATCCCATGTTTTTAACCACATCAAACACTTTTGTAGTGTCTTTCATGTGGATTGCAGCATTTGAGAAATTGGCATAACGATTAGTCTCTTCACACTTGCTCAAAGCCAACGGGATAGTAACATTACGACTTGCCTGAAGACGTTGCCCCCAAAATGAATTTTCTGCAACTTTGACTTGAGTAAAGGAAACAGGAGAGATAGGATAGCCCGACTTTTCAGTCTGTGCATCAACACTTGCTGGCAGTATCAGCATCAACATAAATGCAAGAAAATGTAACTTGCAGTTAAAAATGATTGTTTTCATGATTTAAATTTATTTGTAGTAAAAATTATATTTGCTTTGGATGCTCCGACAACAGACGTCAATTGCTCAAGCGAAGCCTGACGTATCTGTTTCACGCTCTTGAATTCTTTTAGCAATGCAGAAATTGTCTTGCTACCAATACCCTTTATATCATCTAATTCGCTATGAATCTGTCGTTTGCTACGCTTATCCTTATGGAATGTTATTGCAAAACGGTGGACTTCATCCTGAATTTTAGAAAACAGCTTAAATAATTCCGAATCCATTTTCATTCCTACCGACATAATCTCGTCGCCATCAAATATCAATAGTTCATTAGTGCGGTGCTTATCGTTTTTAGCAAGTCCTGCTATGGGTATTTGAAGCCCAAGTTGGGTAATCATTTCCTTAACCACTCCCATTTGTCCCTTTCCCCCATCGGTTATAATGAGGTCTGGAAAAGCAGAACCCTCATCCTTCAGACGACTGTAGCGCCTGAACACGACCTCACGCATGGAAGCATAGTCATCAGGGCCCTCAACAGTCTTAATATTAAATTTGCGATAATCTTTCTTGGAAGGTTTCAGTTTTTTAAACACAACTAACCCTGCAACAGCATCTGCACCTGAAATATTAGAATTGTCGAAACACTCTATCCAATAAGGCATTTTTGGAAGTTTCAAATTTTCTTGTATTTCCTTCATTAGCCTGACTGCCTTTTGTTCAGGGTTGAGTTTCTCCGATTGTTTCAAACGGTCAAACTTATACTGCTTGCCATTCATCAGAGATAGTTCAAGAAGCTTTTTTTTGTCGCCACGTTGCGGGATGTTAAATTCTACACCCTCCAAATCCATGTACATTTCAAAAGGAACTATGATTTCCTTTGTAGTGGAACTATATCGGCTTCGGATTTCAATAATGCCCAATTGCAAAAGTTCAAGACAGGTTTCGTCAAGTTTTTTCTTATATTCAAAAGTAAAAGCCTGATTTATACTGCCATTCGACACATGAAGGAAATTTATGTATGCAGTCTTCTCATCATCAGTGATGGAAAAAACATCCACGTCAGTAATAGTATTGCTGACAACTTCACTTCTGCTGCAATAATCTTCAATCAAAAGGTATTGACGTTTGAGTTCCTCAGCCTCTTCAAAACGCAGTTCGGCAGACATCTTCATCATCTTGTCATAGATGAGGCGGCTGATCTGTCGTGTGTTTCCTTTCAGAATTTCCTTTGCTTCGGCAATGTTCTGCATGTATTCATCATGGCTTTGTCGTGAGACACATGGAGCATTACACTTTTTAATATGCCACTCCAAGCAGGGCTTGTATTTCTCATTATCAACCCCCTCGCGAGTCATTGGCATATTACATGTTCTTGGCTTAAACAACTTATGGATTATTTCAAGCATGGCATACATGCTCCCCAAATGGGAAAACGGTCCATAGTATGTAGCAAACTTCTTATTGACCCGCCGTGTCTTGAAAATGCGTGGATATTCCTCTTTTGTGACGCAGATGTATGGATAAGTCTTGCCATCTTTCAGCAATACGTTGTAGCGCGGATTATATTTCTTTATCAGAGAATTTTCAAGCAGAAAAGCCTCCTGATCGGTTTTTACTACAGCATATTTTATGTCATATATTTTTGATACAAGGACTTTAGTCTTGTAGCGATCCACTTCAGAATGGAAATATGAGGACACCCTTTTTTTCAGCGATTTGGCTTTGCCCACATAGATAATCTTCCCAGTTTCATCAAGATACTGGTAGCACCCAGGCAAATCGGGCAGTCTGCTTACGATAGCCTTTAGCTTAGTCAAACGTGCCTCATTATCCATTTACGGTGATGCAGAGAATCAACCAGAACTACAGTTTCAACAAGGTTGTGAGTTCAATGTCATCGTCGAAAATATCACGACCATGAAGTCCTTCATCTGTGATTTCGATGATGAAATTCACATAGATTTTCTTTGGATGGAATTTTTTCACAAGGTCAACAGCTGCCTTCATCGTGCCACCAGTTGCCAGCAAATCATCATGCAGAAGCACCACATCATTCTCATCAATGGCATCCTTATGAATTTCTATAATGTCAGTACCATACTCTTTGGCATAGCTCTGCTGATAAGTGTCGGCAGGCAATTTACCAGGTTTGCGGCAAAGCACTATGCCAGAGTTCAATCGTACTGCCATAGCACCACCAACAACAAATCCGCGACTTTCAATGCCTACGATTTTAGTAATACCTTTATCTTTGTACAATTCATAAAGTTCATCTGTCATAATCTTTACGCATTCTGCACTCTTAAACAAAGTTGTTACATCTCTGAAATTGATTCCCTTTTTAGGGAAATCTGGAATACAACGTAAGTTTTCCAATAAAATAGGATTGTTCATATTATTTCATTTATTGTTTTTATCATCTATCGTCCTGACAGCACAAGCATCACATCAATGTCGGATGGGGAGACGCCTGGTATTCTGCTTGCCTGCGCCAAGGTCTCTGGTTGTATGCGCTGTAATTTCTGTCGGGCTTCTATTGTCAGTCCATTCATATTCGGGTAGTCGAATTTCCCTTTAATGTTGATATTCTCTAAACGACGCATTTTTTCAGCAACAATCTTTTCCCGTTCTATGTACCCTTTATATTTCATTTTTATTTCAGCTGCTTCGGATATTTCTTCACGTCTGTTGGCAGGCAGTTCAAGCAATTCCTTCAATGCAGGGATAGCTTCTGACATGTTCCTCAACGTAATTTGCGGACGAACTATAAGGTCTATCAGTTTGCAGCCATACGTAAGAGGAGTAGTGCCTAAACGTTCAAGTTCACTATTGATAAGTCGTGGCTTTATTGCGAAATTTTCACAAAAATCTACGATTTTATCGATATAATTCTTCTTTTCTAACCACCAGTCATAACGATTGCGCTGTGCTAATCCTAAGTTGTAGGACAGTTCTGTAAGGCGTGCATCGGCATCATCCTGCCGAAGCAGAATCCGATATTCAGCTCTGCTGGTGAACATTCTGTATGGTTCATCAACACCCTTTGTCACAAGGTCGTCAATCAAAACTCCAATATAACTTTCATCCCTACCCATCACAAACGGATGCTTTCCAGAACAGAAGTTTGCAGCGTTTACTCCCGCCACAAGCCCCTGACCAGCAGCCTCTTCATATCCCGTAGTGCCATTCACCTGACCAGCAAAAAACAGCCCGCTGATGATTTTCGATTCTAACGAATGTTTTAACTGGGTAGGGTCGAAGAAATCATATTCGATCGCATAACCTGGACGATAGACTCTCAGATTGCGTAGTGCTGGAATCTTTTTCAAGGCTTTAATCTGCACATCCATAGGCATGGATGAAGAAAATCCGTTCAGATACATCTCATTAGTATCTTCCCCTTCTGGTTCGAGGAAAAGTGGATGCTGCGACTTATCAGGGAAGGTGACAAGTTTTGTTTCAACAGATGGGCAATAACGTGGTCCAATACTCTGTATCTGTCCATTAAAAAGAGGAGAGTCAGCCAGACCTTTTTTCAGTTCTTCATGGCATTCTTCGTTTGTCTGAAAAATCCAGCATGCCAGTTGTCTGAGATTTGGCGTAAACTCATCACCATTACAAGAAGCCATGTAAGAAAACCTGTAAGATGGGTTTTCACCATCTTGGCGTTCACAGCATGAAAAATCAACACTTCGCTTGTCTATGCGGACTGGCGTTCCAGTCTTCATGCGAGCAAAAGAGATACCATGACGTGCAATACTTTCAGTAAAATCCCTTACGGCAGGTTCTGCTATTCTGCCGCCTTCAATCTGCTGCCGCCCAATGTGCATCAATCCGTTGAGGAAAGTACCTGCAGTGACTATTACGGCACCAGCTTTAAATTCTGCGCCCCAGATGGTCTTCACCCCTATTACCCGTGAATCTTCTGTGAGTAATTCGCATACCTGATCTTGCCAGATATCTAAGTTCTCCGTGTTGTCAAGATGGTTTCTCCAAGTCCATATAAATTTTTCCCTGTCGCATTGTGCCCTTGGGCTCCACATTGCAGGACCCTTGCTGCGGTTGAGCATCCTGAACTGGATAGATGTTGCGTCAGTAACAAGTCCCATCCGTCCACCGAGAGCATCAATCTCGCGGACAATCTGTCCCTTTGCGATGCCACCGACAGCAGGATTGCAGCTCATTTGTGCAATCTTGTTCATATCCATTGTGATAAGACAAGTTTTTGCGCCCATGCCAGCAGCAGCACAAGCAGCTTCACAACCAGCATGTCCACCACCGATTACCAAGACATCATATTTAAGAATCATTTTGTATTTTGCATAACCTGCGCAAAGGTAGAAAAAAACTTAGTTTTTTTAATTGACAATTGATAATTATGTTTTTTTCATAAAAAATCTTAAAAACCCTCAACCCTCAACCCTCAACCCTCAACCTTTTTATTACCTTTGCCCCAACTAATCTTATATTATTATTAAAACAAACTTTTATGAAAAAACTATTACTTTTGGTTTTATGCTTTGCAAGCATTTGTGTTAATGCTGCAAAAAGCGGTATTTATGACGTAAATGTTGTAGAAGCGGAACCAAATACAACAGTTATTTTAGGTGATGCGAATGATGATGCTATTGTTAATGTCAACGACATTGCAACAATTGCAACTTTTATTCTCAAAGGAGCTGCAAATCCATGGAATGAGAAAAATGCTGATGTGAATAGTGATGGTGTCATCAATGTAAACGACATTGCAGGTGTTGCCACAATAATTCTTGGTGGTACAGACGAACCTATTGAAGATAATACGGTAAAAGTAACTTACGATGGCACGTCGGCCAAAGTTCTTGTTGCAGAAAATATCAAACAATACATTACTGTGGAAGGCAACACTTCTGACGTAAACATCACAGCGAGTGCCGACTTGAGCGACAAAGTTACTTACATCCTCACTGGAACTACATCTGAAGGTTCTTTCACTTTGACAGGCTCAACAAAACTTGCACTTGAGCTGAATGGTGTAAGCATCACGAATTCTGATGGTGCAGCAATAGATATTGAATGTGGTAAAACCATCGATGTAAATCTTGTAAATGAAAATTATCTGACCGATGGACCAGGCAGCCAGAAAGCATGTTTCTACGTAAAAGGACATGCTGAATTCTCAGGCTACGGCATGCTTAATATCAACGGCAAGTCAAAGCATGGCTTCAGGTCGAACGAATACACTCAACTGAAAAACAAATTCACAGGTCTCATTATGGTTCGTGCCGTAGGCGATGGTGTTCATGTCGGTGAATACTTCAAACAGAATTCAGGTAATCTGATAATAAATGAAGTTGGTGGCGATGCTGTTCAAGTCGAGTTTGACGATGAATCAGAAGATGCCGACAAC
Source organism: Prevotella sp. (assembly GCA_045597685.1). Taxonomy (GTDB): domain Bacteria; phylum Bacteroidota; class Bacteroidia; order Bacteroidales; family Bacteroidaceae; genus Prevotella. The sequence continues at coordinate 2,003 of JAZLKO010000019.1, read as the reverse complement.
GGTAATATTATTATAAAAGGAGGTTCACTAACTGCTACAACCACTAAAGAGGATACCGATGTGATGAAGGCTGATGAAAAAGTATCCATTCAGGGTGGCACACTGACTCTCTCATCAAATGGTGGTGCCATTTGGGACGAAGAAAAACTGAAAGTCAGCGGTTGCGCATGCATCAGTTGTAACACTTTTGAAATGACTGACGGTTCAGCATTCCTCACAGCAACTGGCAATGGTGGCAAGGGTATCAGTGCCGACAGCATTGTGACTATCAATAACGGCAACTTAACCATAATCACTTACGGGGAAGTTCATACAGATGTTGAGCATGATGACGACACAAAACCACAGTGTGTCAAAGCCGACCAGAGCATCTACATAAATGGTGGAAACATACAGACTTTCTCTATGTATGGCAAAGGATTCAGCTACGATGATGAGACTCCAAAAGAATTCTTAATCAATGGCGGAACAGTTGTAGCTGTTGGAGAAAAGAAGAGTGAAGCAAGTGGTGGTGCTCAGACAGCATATACTTACACAAAACAGAAGATTGTCGCTGGCGAGACTTATACCTTCAACAACGTGACTTTCACCGCTCCACAAGGTTTTAATTTAGATAATGGAAAAGTGCTTGTTTCCGCAGCAGAATAGTTCGCAGATTATTTATCGCGAGAGATAACAAAATCCAAATAAGCTGCAAGAGAGTTGCGAACGTCTTCTTTCTTGCAGTTTTTTATGTATTCCTGGGCTTGCAGTTTGAGCAACTCCATCTTCTCGCAAGCATATTCAATACCGTGATTCTTCTTGGCAAAATCAATCAGCTTACGTATTTCATCATTCGTGATGTTTCCACCCTTAACCTTTCTTGCAAGTTGCAACATTTCTGCGCTATTAGTAGATAGCAAGGCATGTATGACAGGGAGTGTAAGCTTACCCTCAAGCATATCATTGCCAGTTGGCTTGCCCAATTCCTCCGATTCATAATAATCAAAAATATCATCTCTAATCTGAAAAATCAGCCCCAGTGTCTCACCGAATTTTTCAGCTTTGGCTATTTCTTCATCCGTAGCATCAGCCGACAAGGCACCCACCTTTGCACAAGCAGCAAAAAGTGCAGCCGTCTTCTGGCGTATCACCTTGAAATAGTCTTCTTCGGTTATTTCCTGATTAGAAATATTTGAAAGTTGGTTAATTTCTCCTTGCGAAAGAGTCCTGCCAAGATCGGCAAGATATTCCACCATTCTGTTGTTATGCGTTTTGGCAACATAAAAAAGAGCTGTGGAAAGAATATAGTCTCCTACAAGAATAGATATCTTATTATCATATATGGCATTCATAGATGGCTGCCCACGCCTTTCTGCGCTCTCATCAACCACATCGTCATGCACAAGACTTGCTGTGTGGAGCAGTTCCAGTCCTATAGCACCATTCTGCGTTGCAGAAGAAATCTTTCCATAGTTATGTGCTATGAGCAGTATCAGTATTGGGCGCATCATTTTGCCACCTCGATTAAGAATATGAGCAAGAGCCTCATTCAGCAGTCCATCGGTATGCGACAACGACTGACTAAACAAAGTCTTGAACTCGCCCAATTCGTTTTCAATAGGCTTACAAATGATAGAAATTTTGTCCATATCTCAAATTGGACGCGAAAATAAGAAAAAATGCATTAATAAATTTAAAATTAACAATTAATAATTAATAATTAAATTTATTTAATAATTGACAACTGACGACAAACCGAGAGCAGAAGGCAAATTCATTTGCAGCCAGGCTGCCTAACCACCTGACTTTGACAGCCTATACTATTGTAAATCGTAACTCTTTGATTATAAGAACAATAATTTTTCAAAATCGCTAATATGGGTGACGCAACACCCTATTTCGTGGTGTTTTTGTCATTTTTGGGAACCCCAAAACTACCCCAAATCGGCAAATAACCGACCATTTTGAGGATTCTACGGTTTGAATATCGACCAGCTTTACCCGTTTATGGACGGTCGGAT
>JAZLKO010000018.1:0-10852 GCA_045597685.1 Prevotella sp. | reverse complement strand
GTGGTTATTGTGGCGGTGTTCACCTCTTCCCATTCCGAACAGAGAAGTTAAGCCCGCTTACGCCGATGGTACTGCGCTGCAATGCGGGAGAGTAGGTAGCCGCCTTCTTTTTTTTTAAACAGAGTGGTCGGAGATTGGTTTGAAAACTGGTCTCCGACCATCTTTTTTTACCCAAGAATGAAAAAAATTAACTTAATGTTTGCCAAAATCACTTTTTTGCATTAACTTTGCAACGAAATTTTTGGATATGTTGAAATTTATCTGTTTTGGTAGTGGGAGTAGTGGTAATTGTTATTACCTGTTTAATGAACGGACAGGTATAATAATTGATGCTGGTGTAAGCGCTCGTGCCTTGAAGAAATATTTTCGTGATCGCAATTTGCCGATGAAAAATATTAAATGTATTTTTGTGACACATGACCATACAGACCATATAAAATCGGTTGGAATATTGAGTAATGAGCTTGATATTCCTGTATATACGACAGCAAAAGTTTACGAAGGAATGAGAAAAAATTTCGTTGTCAGGTCAAAAATTCCAGAAAATCATATACATTGTTTGTGTAAAAATGAAACTTTTACCTTTGGCGAATTCTCTATATTGCCATTTGAAGTTCCGCATGATAGTTTAGACAACATTGGATTCAAAATTGAATATAATGATATGGTATTTAGTCTGATGACAGATGTAGGTCATGTTACGGATGAAATGAAGAAGTGCATTACCGAATCAGATTATATAGTGCTTGAAGCAAACCATGACAAGGAAATGCTTCTGCATGGCAGATACCCACAATTTCTGAAAGAGCGGATATTGAGCCCAACAGGCCATTTGAGCAATAAAGAATGTGGGGAGACAATTGCCGAGAACGCTTCTGAGAAATTAAAGCACTTATGGTTGTGCCATTTAAGTGAAGATAATAATCATCCTGAACTTGCACGCAAGACAGTAGCGTCGATATTAGCCAGTTATGGCATAATAGCCGACAAGGACTTCAGGGTAGAGGTGCTTAAAAGAAAGACACCAAGTCAGATATACGAATTACGTGCAGAACTTTATTAATTTAATGATAGTACAAAGAAATATGTTAAAATTGCTTTTTATATTGATGATGGTCTGCTTAACTTCAGAAAGTAGTGCGCAAACGACTGATGAGATGTTGAAAGAGGCTGCCAGTCTGGTGGAACAAGAGAAGTGGAATTCAGCTTCCGATGCTTATACCAGAGTGTTGAAAAAAGAGCCAAAGAATCCAGCAGCGTTATTTTTCAGAGCGTACGTTTATGAGCAGTTAGGAAAGTATAAGCTATCCCGCAATGACTATGAACAATTTCTGAAGATAGCTCCATTCAATTATGAAGGTCTGCTTGGTCTTGCTGTGCTGAACCAAAAAGATAAGAATTACACAGACGCATACGACCAAATAAACAATCTTATTGAAATGTATCCAGATAGCGTGTCGGCCTATATGGTGCGAGCTAATATGGAGAAGGAAAGGAAGATGTACTATCCTTGCATTTATGATCTTGGTGAAGTGATAAGACTCGCTCCAGATAAGCCAGAAGCATATATTAGCCGTGCTGAACTGTTGGTAGAACTGGAACGGTATGCAGAAGCAGAAAGAGACATAGAAAAGGCGGTACAATTAGGCGTACCATATAATTCGCTTAATTATTTGCACAAGAAAATAAAGAAAAAACTTAATAAGAAAGAATAGAGTATGAAAAAATTTTTAATGCTAACGATTATGGCTTTAACACTTGCAGAAGCAGATGCTTTTGATTATGCTAATGAACGATTTGCTGATATTCAAATGCTTAGGTATCGTTTGAATGGTTTTGAACAACTTACCCCACAACAAAAAGGCTTGATTTATTATCTGAGTGAAGCAGCAATATGGGGAAGAGACATAACAACCGACCAACAGGGAAAATACAATCTGCAAATCCGTAGTCTGCTGGAGTCAATCTATAAGAATCTTGAAGCCAAAGGTGAACTGAACAGCGATTCGAAAGATGTTCAGGAATTTAATACTTATATCAAGCAAGTATGGTTCGGAAATGGAATATACCATCACTACTCAAAAGACAAGTTCACACCTGGATTTTCTGAAAAATGGCTTAGAGAGCAAGTTGCAAAATCCAATGCAAATAAACTCAGCAAGTTAGAATTGGATATGATTTGCAAAGTGATATTCGACCCTACAGTATTGCCAAAAGGAGTCAATTTGTCGGCAGATGCAGATGTGGTTTTGACATCGGCACATAATTTTTATGGTGATGGTGTTACTCAGAAAGATGCAGAAGATTTTTATGCAAAGATGAAAGCCTCCAGACCAGGGAACGAGTTGCCTATGTTTGGGCTCAATTCTACATTGGTAAAGAAGAACGGCAAATTGTCGGAAGATGTGTGGAAAGTAGGAGGTAAATATGGCAAATCTCTAACTAAAATTGTAGAAAATCTCACAAAAGCTTCAGAGTATGCAGAAAATGATAAGCAGAAAGATGTGATATTGAAACTCGTAAAATATTTCAAGACAGGTGATTTGGATGATTTCGACAAGTATTCAATTGCATGGGTAGGTTCACTTGAGGGAATGGTGGATTTCATTTGCGGTTTTATAGAAACCTATGGTGACCCGATGGGAATGAAAGGAACCTACGAAGGTATCGTGCAATATAAGGATTTAGAAGCAACAAAACGTACAAATACTATTTCTACAAATGCTCAATGGTTTGAAGACCATTCGCCTGTAGATCCACGTTTCCGCAAACCTACAGTAAAAGGAATCACGGCAACTGTAATCAATACAGCAATGCTTGCAGGTGATTCTTACCCATCAACCCCGATAGGCGTAAATCTGCCTAATTCTGATTGGATTAGAGCAAATTATGGAAGTAAGAGTGTTACAATCAGCAATATCACTGATGCATACAACAAGGCAGCTCATGGCAATGGCTTCGCACAAGAGTTTGTAATAGATGAAGAAACTCGTCAGTTGTTGGAAAAATATGGTGACGATTGTGATTATCTACATACTGATTTGCACGAATGCCTTGGTCATGCAAGCGGTCAGCTTCTGCCAGGTACCGACCCAGATGCTCTTAAGAATTATAGCAGTACAAATGAAGAATCACGTGCAGACTTGTTTGCATTATACTATTTGGCTGATTCTAAGCTCGTTGAACTCGGTCTGTTGCCAGACGAAGAAGCATATAAAGCAAGTTATTATTCACAAATGATGAATGGATTGATGACTCAGCTGGTAAGAATAAAGCCAGGCGATAATATTGAAGAAGCACACATGCGAAATCGTGCCTTAATAGCCAACTGGTGTTATGAAAAGGGGCAGAAAGACAATGTAATGCAATTAGTGAAGCGTAATGGCAAAACGTATCTAAAGATTAACGACTACAAAGCATTGCGAGGTTTGGTGGCACAATTATTGGCGGAAATTCAGCGCATAAAAAGTGAGGGCGATTTTGAAGCTTGCAAGAACTTAGTTGAAACATACGGAGTGAAAGTAAATCCTGAATTGCATAAAGAAGTGCTTGAACGTTATCAGAAACTCAATTTAGCACCATATAAGGGATTCATCAATCCAATAATGACTCCTGTGTTTGATGCAAGTGGAAAGGTAATCGACGTAAAGTTGGACTATTCAGAAAGTTACGCTGCTCAAATGTTGAGATATTCAAAAGATTATTCCGCTAAATAACTTATGACAGTCAACGACATCAAGCAAAGTTTCAAGAGCTATATGGATGGTGTAGCAGCATCATCCATGCGTGCAAAGGGTTTGCATTATAGAGTGATTTGGGGCATTTCAATTATGCATTTGAAAGAAATTGCAGAAGAAGTTAAAAGCCAAAGCTCAAATGCTTCGTTGTGCAACTTAGCACAGCAACTTTGGAAAGAAGACTGTCGCGAATGCAAGATTCTTGCAACATTATTGATGCCGTATGATGCAATAACAGAACAAATAGTTCAGGAATGGCTTGAGACATTGCCAACACAGGAAATGTCAGAATGGTTGGCATTCAATCTCCTCCAGCACCTGCCAAATGCAAGAGAATTGGCGGAAAAAGCAATTAACAGCAACAATAAATTACAGCAAAACTGCGGTCAAAACATATTGAAGAGAATTGGATAAGGCATCGTTAAAAAAGGCAAAGGATATCCTTGACAAGTATCTTGAGTCAAGTTCGGGACGAAAGACTCAGGAACGTTATGCTATACTTGAAACAATCTATAGCTATAGTGGATTGTTTACGATGTTTGATCTTGAACAAAAACTTGAAAAATTTCATTTCGTAGTGGCAAGAGCCACTTTGTATAATTCCGTAAAGCTTTTTATACAACTTCGGTTAGTTCTGCGTCACAAGATGGAAGGCGAATCCAAATATGAGCCAGCCATTGGTAAGAAAAACCATATTTCCCAATTATGTACAGTTTGCGGGAAACGTAAAGAAATCAGTATTCGCAGTCTGCCAGCATTCAAACACAATATTTCATTAGAACGTTTTACGGGAGAAAGTTTTGACCTTGTGGTGTATGGAATCTGTTCTATATGCAAAGGCCGACAGACCCGTATGCGTAAGAAAGATCAAAAGAAAAATCATGAAAAATAAATAAAACATAAAAACAATGATAAGCATCCCTAAAGGCACGCGTGATTTCTCATCAATTGAGATGGCAAAGCGCAATTATATTTTTGACACAATAAAATCCGTATATCAACTGTATGGGTATCAGCAGATTGAAACTCCTTCAATGGAGCAAATTTCCACATTAATGGGCAAATATGGCGAAGAAGGTGACAAATTGCTGTTTCGTGTACAGAATTCAGGTGAGAAAGCAAGTTCTGCACCAGAAAAAGGACTACGTTACGACTTGACGGTTCCATTTGCACGTTACGTAGTTATGCATAGAAATGATATTCAGTTCCCTTTCAAACGCTATCAGATACAGCCAGTATGGCGCGCCGATCGTCCCCAAAAAGGCAGATACCGCGAATTCTATCAATGTGATGCAGATATCGTAGGTTCAGATTCATTGCTCAACGAAGTAGAACTGATACAGATTATCGACACCGTGTTCAGTAAATTAGGAGTGCGTGTGGAGATAAAGATAAACAATCGTAAAATTCTTACAGGTATAGCCGAAATCATTGGTCAGGCAGACAAGATAGTAGATATTACCATAGCTATCGACAAGTTGGATAAGATAGGTTTGGACAATGTGAAACAAGAATTGAACGAACGTGGACTCACCAATGAGCAAATTGAAAAAATAGAGCCAATCTTAACATTGAGTGGCACCAATGCTGAAAAACTTGCTGTAATGCGCGACTTGCTGAGCAATTCAGAAACAGGGTTGAAAGGATTAGATGAAATAGAATATATTCTTTCAAAACTGACAGACACAAAATCGATTGTAAATCTTGATTTATCACTCGCAAGAGGATTGAATTATTACACAGGAGCAATTTTTGAAGTAAAAGCCCTCGATGTAAGTATCGGCAGCATAACAGGCGGAGGCAGGTATGACAACCTTACTGGAATTTTCGGAATGCCAGGAGTGAGTGGGGTAGGTATCTCATTTGGTGCCGACCGTATCTATGATGTCTTGAACCAGCTCAATCTATATCCAAAAGAAATGCTTACTGGAACGCAAGTGATGTGTGTGAATTTCGGAGAGGCGGAAGCGGATTATTGTTTATCAATAATTTCACACTTGCGTAGTGAAGGCATACGTGCCGAGATGTATCCAGATGCAGTAAAGATGAAGAAACAGATGGCATACGCAAATGCGAAACAGATTCCTTATGTTATCCTTGCTGGTGAAACGGAAATCTCGGCATCAAAAATGATGCTCAAGAATATGGAGACAGGTGAGCAGGAGTTCCTCTCTGTTGAAGAAGCAATCGAACATTTAAAACATTAAACCAATGAAGAAGATTTGCTTATATTTGTTGTTGGTAGTGATTACAGCCACGGTTTGTTCTTTTCATAAAAAGCCAGTAACGCTGTTCATGATAGGAGATTCCACGATGGCGAATAAAGACATTAGTGGAGCGAAGGCAGACAATCAGGAAAGAGGTTGGGGACAGATGTTGCAGCAGTTTTTCGATTCAACAAAGGTCGTTGTTGACAATCATGCCGTCAATGGTCGTTCATCAAAGAGCTTCATTGATGAAGGTCGTTGGGATGTAGTCTTGCAGCGCATGAAACCAGGTGATTATCTGATAATCCAGTTTGGTCATAATGACGAAAAGCCTAAAGCCGACAGGCACACAGACCCAGGCTCCACCTTTGATGCTAACCTTAAGCGTTTCATTCAGGAAGCACGCGACAAAGGTGCAACTCCGATTCTTATGAATAGTATTGTTCGTCGCAAGTTTGCATCAGATACACTTGTTGACACACATGGCGAATATATTTCTGCACCACGAAGAGTAGCAAAGGAAACAAAGTGCTTGTTTGTAGATGCAGCCCAGCTGACACATGATTTCATCCAGCCAATGGGAGCCGAAGATAGTAAAAAATTGTTTTGCTGGTTGCCAGCAGGAAAATATAAAACGGCTCCGAAGGGCAGGCAAGATGATACACACTTAAACATCTATGGAGCCACAGAAATAGCCTCTTTGCTCATCAAGGAAGTTGTGCGCCAAGACAAAACATTGCGTAAAGCAAGTAGGTTTTAGGTTTTCTGTTTCATTCCTTGTGTTGGAGGTTGCAGATGGTAAATGTGGTGAGCGACATTCCAATCAGAATGATGTAAAGCCAGTCTTTTAATATTCGTGCGAAGAACCCGATTCTGTGTGTTGGAGCTGTAAGAATATCATTGAGCAGTCCTTTCCCACAAAAATACGCTAACACTATGCCAGCCAAAGCATAGCAACCATATTGCAACACGTTGCCCCAATTTATCTTACGTCTCTTCGCAGTTTCTTTCCGCTGGGCAATCATTTTCATTGTCCGCTCTGAAAACCCATTATCACTTGGCTTTATTGAATTCGTTTTCAGAAATTCTTCAATAGCTTTATCTCGTTTCATAATGCCATCCGTTTTAATGTCAATTTAGTAGCCTTGTTCTTTGAAGAAAGTGCTCAATTTTTGCTTTCCCCGAAAAATATGTGATTTTACCGTATTCTCAGTCATTTGAGTTATTTTGGAAATTTCCTTTGTCGTGTATCCCTCAATGTAGCTCATCGTTATGCAAACTCTTTCAGTCTCAGTTAGCAGTTTCATTGCCTGATAGATATCCATATTGAGGTGCGACTGCTTGCAAGTGGCTTGAATCTGATTGTCAATGCCTATTGTAGTATGGAGACTCCTTTTGTAGTCATAAAACACGTTATAGGCAATGCGAAACAGCCATGTGCGAACCGATGCCAACATCCTGAATGTGTTCCATTTGGTATAAGCCTTGATGAAGGTCTCCTGTGCCAGATCATCGGCAAGCATCTCGTCACCAAGAGTAAGGTTAAGAAACAAGCCTCTGACAGAGGCTTGATGTTCCCTAACTACTTTTTCAAATGAACTCATACTGTCAATCAGCATTGTGCGTTTTTGCAGTTTTATTCTTTTTCGGCAGACTCGCTGCTTTCCTTGCTTTCAGCATCATGGTTTGCATCAGTATCAGAATGCTTGCTTGAAAGAATCTGTCCCACACCAATGCAGACAATTAAAACGCCTACAGAAACAACCTCAACAGCATGTGTGATAAGATACAGCATCAGCCCGAGTCCCACACCGAGACAAACATTTTTTATACCCTTGTTGTAAGTATCATTGTGGCGATGTATGGTTGTTTTGTTTTCTTTAATTTGCTCATTAATCAATACCGACACATCCTTTCCGCTTTCAGCCAACGACTTGATGAGTTCGTTGCGTTCACGTTCTCTCTTTCGTCTGTTTCTGGCTATAATCCAGATAATGAGCAGAGGTAATCCAAATATGCACAACGTAGGTATCAATATTACACAAATCACAATCGCACATGCAAAGAGAATTTCAGCAGGACTATCTTTATCAAAACCTAAGTTCTCAATTCCTACGGTCCATCCAGAGCCATTGTTTGAATTTTTGTAAGCTGTAGTATCTTCTGCCAATTCATTGTCGGTAGTGTCAGAATACAGGGTTACGCCTTCCTCAGCCTTCACTTTCGCAGCGTCTTTTGTAGCAGCTTTTGTAGCAGTTTTCACCGCAGTTTTCGCGGCATCTGTTACAGAATCTTTCAATTCCACTTTGATTTCTTTATCAGTCTGGCTCGACACGGCTTTTTCTGCATCAGACACAACTTTTAAAATTTTATCTGATGCCACATTTATACCTTTTTCGATAGTTTGTTCGGTGTTGTCCTGAGCAAAAATGTTTTGCGACATAGAAGCACTCAATACAAGTGCAAGCATAATAATTTTAGTTTTCATACCATTATTTTATTTGAGTTTTGTTTATTAGACGTAAAAAGAGTAAAAAAAGTTGCAGCAATTCGGAAATTGGGAAAAGAGAAATTAACCAATAATCTGCAGAAACTCATCTTCGGAGAGTAGCGAAATATTCAGCTTCTGTGCTTTTTCCAGTTTTGCAGGTCCCATGTTATCGCCAGCCAGTATGAAAGATGTGGCTTTGCTGATGGAACTTGAGTTTTTGCCACCATTTATTTCAATAATGTGTTTATACTCATCACGAGAATGATGAGCAAACACACCACTAATCACAATCACCTTGCCAGCAAGTTTGTCTGTTTGCTGGGCAAGTGCCTCTTCGCTCAGGCTCATCTGCAAACCAAAATCTTTCAGTTGCTGAATGATGGCTTGGTTTTCTGAGTTGTCGAAATAGTCGATCACGCTTTGTGCCATCACCTCACCAATACCATCAACTTCGAGCAGTTCATCCTTTGTGGCATTTTCCAGAGCCTCCATGCTTTTGAACTTGCGAGCAAGCAGTTTGGCAGAAGTCTCACCAACAAATCTTATCCCAATGGCAAACACCACACGTTCAAACGGCACATTCTTGCTCTGTTTAATGCTGTTCACAATCTTTTGAGCCGATTTCGTCTTGCTACCATCACCATTGATATCCTGCACCTGAATGCGATACAAGTCAGCAATGTTTCTAATCAGTCCTCTATGATAGTAAGCCTCCACAGTTTCAGGTCCGAGAGAGTCAATGTTCATAGCTTTGCGAGAAATAAACTGCTCAATCCGTCCTTTAATCTGCGAAGGACACCCGCTGTCGTTAGGGCAGTAGTGCACAGCCTCACCTTCATATCTGATTAGTGGTGTACCACATTCAGGACAAGTTGTGATAAACTCTACAGGCAGGCTGCCAGCAGGTCTTTCATCAATATTCACACCAACGATTTTCGGAATAATCTCGCCGCCCTTTTCCACATACACCATGTCGCCGATATGCAGGTCGAGTTGTCGGATAGCATCCTCATTATATAGTGACGCACGCTTTACTATTGTACCAGCAAGCAACACAGGATCCATGTTGGCAACAGGTGTAATCGCACCAGTCCTTCCCACTTGGAAACTTACTGAGTTAAGTCGTGTGCATGCTCTCTCTGCCTTAAACTTGTAAGCAATAGCCCAGCGAGGTGATTTTGCAGTAAAGCCCAAAGCTCTTTGCTGTCGCAGCGAATTGACTTTCAGTACAATACCATCAGTGGCAACTGGAAGTTTTTTCCGTTCCGTATCCCAATAGTTGATGAAATCATAAATCTCCTGCAACGTCTTCACCTTTTTCATTCCCTTTGAAATCTGGAAGCCCCATTGCTGGGCAGCCATCAAATTTTCGTAATGTCCGTCGGCAGGCATTTCGTCACCTAATAAATAATATAGGTATGCATCAAGTCCGCGCTGAGCCACTATTTTTGAGTTTTGCTGCTTCAATGTGCCCGATGCAGCATTGCGAGGATTAGCAAACAGAGCTTCACCGTTTTTCTCACGTTCTTCGTTAAGTCGGTCAAACTCGCTGAAAGGCAACAAAATCTCACCACGTATTTCAAACGAGTCGGGAGCATTGCCGTCAGCCGTTGCAAACAAGTCGCCAACATCCATGCTATCAGCGGTGCAAACTGTTTGCGGAATACTTTTGATAGTCCTGACGTTGGCAGTCACATCATCCCCCTGAACACCATCGCCACGAGTTACAGCCCTAACCAGTCGCCCATGCTCATAGATAAGAGCAATTGAAAGTCCGTCATACTTCATCTCGCAGCAAATCTCAAACTCTTCACCTTCAAGCCCCGCTTTCACCCTGTCGTAGAAATCCTTCACATCCTGCTCATTATAAGTATTGGCAAGACTAAGCATAGGGCGTTTGTGAGCCACCTTAGCAAATTCCTTGCTGCTATCAGCTCCGACATGTTGAGTAGGGGAATCGTGATCATACATTTCAGGATGCCTACCCTCTAAAGACTCAAGCTCATGCATAAGCATATCAAAGTCCTGATCGCTTATCGTAGGAGCATTTTCATTGTAGTAGCGGTCGTTGTGTTCTTTCAGTTCCTTCCGCAGTTGTAGTATTTTCTCTGTTTCGTTCATAATTCAGGCACAAAGATAATGAAAAAGTTAGAGGTTATAGGTTAGAGGTTAGAGTTTTAAGGTTTTTTATTAAAATAATTGAGTCCACTTTAAAAAGTCGGACAGTTTATTGTTAATATTTGTTTATCACTCTCAAATAGTAGTCTGATTATTTGTTTATCTGGAATAAAAGTTGTATATTTGCAGGGTAAATCAAACAGTTAGATACTAAAGTTTCGCACACCTCTTTTGCAGAATGTTAAGCCGTCAGATGTTTGCGTAACACTCTGATTTTCCTTATGTTGCAAGAGAATATT
>JAZLKO010000017.1:0-4756 GCA_045597685.1 Prevotella sp. | reverse complement strand
CAATCCCACAATATTCTTCATCAGAACGGTCTTTCCCGAACCGCTCTGACCGATAATAAGATTAGTCTTGCCATTTTCAAATACTGCATTGATGTCTGACAGGACTTCCTTATCTTCAAAACTCTTGTATAAATGCTGAATCTCTATCATTTGTGGCTGAGGGTTTTATTGTTTTACGGTTATGGGTGCTACACCCTGGTTGTTGATTGTTGATAAATTGTAAATTATTTAAATGGTAAATAAATCGTAAATTGTAAATTATCAATGTCTTACGATAGTATCTGAGTGAGGAAAATGTCTGAGAACAGGATTAGAACAGAACTGCAGACAACTGCATCGGTGCCAGCCTTACCGACTTCTACCGAACCGCCTGTTACGCTGTATCCGAAAAAGGACGGGATTGAGGTAATGATGAAGGCAAAGAAAAGGCTCTTTATGATGCTCATCCATACGAACCAAGGTTTAAAGGCATACTGTAAGCCGAGAAAAAGGTCATCTACTGTAAGTACATGTCCTACTGCAGCAGTAGCGTATGCACCAGCAAAACCAGCAGCAGTAGAGAATATTACGAGTATAGGCATTATTGTCACCATCCCTGCAATCTTTGGCAGGATGAGATAACTGGCAGAGTTAACTCCCATTATTTCCAAAGCGTCTATCTGCTGTGTGACACGCATTGTACCCAACTCGGAAGCGATGTTCGAGCCAACTTTTCCCGCAAGTATCAGACACATGATGGATGAAGAAAACTCTAAAAGCATGATTTCACGTGTCACATAACCAGTAGTGAAAGGTGGCATCCATGGACTTTGTATGTTCAGTTTTATCTGGATGCAGATTACAGCACCGATAAAGAATGAAATCAACAACACGATACCGATGGAATCGATTCCAATCTGCGCCATTTCCTTCACGTATGATTTCATGAACATGCTCATTTTTTCAGGTCGTGAGAAAGTCCTGCCCATCAGAATTATATAATTGCCGACTGAAGTCAGATTTTTCTGTAAAAAATTTATCATTTGCGGTTATGTGGTTCTGGTTGTGGGTTATTATTTCTGTCTTAGGAACACATTTATTGGAGTGCCTGTCAGATTCCAATTCTCTCGGATTTTGTTTTCGAGGAACCTCCGATAGTTTTCTTTTACATATTGAGGCAGGTTGGCATAGAATACAAATGTAGGAATCGTTGTGTCCGGTACCTGTGCGCAGTATTTGATTTTTACGTATTTGCCTTTGATTGATGGTGGCGGTGTGGCCTCCACAATCGGCAGCATTATTTCATTGAGTTTGGATGTTCCAACCCTTTGCTTACGGTGCAAATAGACTTCCTTTGCCGTTTCAAGCACTTTGAATATGCGTTGCTTTGTCAGGGCAGATGCAAAGATGATAGGAAAATCCACGAATGGAGCCATACGTTCACGAATGGCATTTTCCATAGTCTTTATTGCCTCATTGGACTTATCTTCAACTAAATCCCACTTGTTGACAACGACAACCAATGATTTGTTGTTTTTCTGGATTAAGTGGAAAATATTCATATCTTGCGCCTCGATGCCACGCAGTGCATCAATCATCAGAATGCAGACATCGGAGTTCTCAATTGCACGGATGGAGCGCATGACTGAATAAAATTCCAAATCCTCTGAAACCTTATTCTTGCGACGTATTCCCGCAGTATCGACAAGATAGAAGTCAAATCCGAACTTATCGTATTTGGTATAGATGCTGTCGCGTGTGGTACCAGCTATTTCAGTGACAATATTTCTGTCTTCACCAATAAAGGCATTGATTAATGAGCTCTTGCCTGCATTAGGCCGTCCTACAACGGCAAAGCGTGGAATATCTGCAATAACTTCTTCCTTTACTTCTTTTTGGAATTTCTCAAGCAGGTAGTCAAGCAAGTCGCCTGTCCCACTTCCTGTGGCTGCACTTATGCAGAATGGGCCGCCAATACCTAATTTATAGAAATCCGCAGCATAGTAAAGGTCTTCATTATTGTCGGCTTTATTGGCTACAAGGATGACAGGCAGTTTGCTTTTACGCAAAATCATTGCCACGTCCATGTCCAAGTCGGTCACACCATTCTTTACATCTACAAGAAACAATATGAGATCGGACTCTTGTGTTGCTACGATGACTTGTTTCCGAATTTCTTCCTCAAAAATGTCGTCGGAATTGACCACCCAGCCGCCAGTATCAACTACAGAAAACTCCTTGCCGTTCCATTCGCATTTGCCATACTGACGGTCGCGTGTGGTGCCAGCCTCATCGCTGACTATTGCCTGACGTGAATTGGTGAGTCGGTTGAACAATGTGCTCTTTCCAACATTGGGCCTTCCAACTATTGCTACTAAATTACTCATAGGATTTATTAAAATGCAGTTTTACGGTTGTGGGTTGAAATCGTAAATTATTAATGCGGTTATACGGTTTTACAATAAATTCCGCAAACCATTATTTTGGAGTGTATCCAAAACTATCGAGTTCATGTTGCGAGTTGCGCCAGTCCTTATCCACTTTCACAAATGTTTCCAGATAGATGTTCTTATCGAAGAAACGTTCAAGTGACTTTCGGGCTTCGGTGCTGACCTTTTTCAATGCCTTCCCCTCGTGACCGATGATAATGCCTTTCTGGGAATCACGTTCCACAAAGATTGTTACATTAATTCGGATAATTTTTGCCTCTTCCTTAAAACTGTTTACGCGGACTTCTACCGAATAAGGTATTTCTTTGTCGTAGTAGAGCAAAATCTTCTCGCGGATAATCTCGCTCACAAAGAAACGTGCAGGTTTGTCGGTCAACTGGTCTTTGTCGAAATAAGGCGGTGAATCGGGCAGCAACTCGTAAATTCGTTTCAATAGCACATTAACTCCGAATTTGTTTTTTGCCGAAATAGGCAGGATTTCAGACTGTGGAAGTAGGCCGTGCCATTGTTCCACCAGTTGCACTAATGCGTTTTGATCGCATTCATCAATCTTATTGATAAGCAGGATAACAGGAACGCTCATCTTTTTCACCTTGTTCAGGAAGTCCTCATTTTTCGTAGGACTTTCCACAACGTCGGTTACATACAGAAGCACATCTGCATCCTGCAATGCCGACTCGGAAAAAGCAAGCATAGACTCTTGAAGCTTATAGTTTGGCTTCAGAATACCAGGAGTGTCGGAAAAGACAATCTGCATCTCAGGGGTGTTGACTATTCCCATGATGCGGTGTCGGGTGGTTTGCGACTTGAATGTTGCTATTGAAATACGCTCACCAACCAACTGGTTCATGAGCGTACTTTTTCCAACATTCGGGTTGCCGACAATATTTACAAAGCCCGCTTTATGCATAGGCTTACTCTTCTGCGAGTTCTACTGCCAGTTTACCTCTGTAATAACCACAAGAAGGACAAACGCGGTGGTATTCATAGAATGCACCACAGTTTGGACATTTTGCCAATGCAGGCATTTCTGCATGGTCGTGACTTCTTCGTTTCGCAGTACGTGTACTTGACTGTCTACGTTTAGGATGTGCCATAATTTTTTAATTTTTAATCTTGTTTCTTTAATTTTAATAATTCATTCCATCGAGGATCGATTTTGTCATTCTCGCCCCCATCGCTACTTCGGATAGCCGAATGTTCTTCAAGAACCTTTATCATCGCCACATTGCACTTACCAGTTTCATGCACATGCTGGATGGGGATGTCAAGAGCGATGTATTCATAAAGAAACCACGCAATGTCCAGTATTCCTTCGTGCTCTGGAACAATCACGAGGTCATCGTCCTCAGCATATTCTTCACCGAACTTTATGGTGAGCCTGTTTGTTGTGTCAATCGGCTGTTCCATATCGTCCAGACAGCGCGAACATGGTATTAGCACCATTCCCGTCAGGTGTGAAGTCAGTTCAAAGTAGTTTTCCGTCTTGCGTATAGACAATGCTGCATCAACTTTGCCCCTGCTCACTTCTGGGCCGTTCACACTTTGGAAAAACTCATCATCGAGCGGAATGTTCAACGTTGTGACGCCGTCTTCCAGTTTCTTCAAATCTATTTTTAAAGACTCCAAATAAGACATAGTTTCTCCAATTGAGCTGCAAAAGTACAAAAAAACTTTGTTTTTTGAGTGATAATTGATAATTGGCAATTGATAATTAACTTTTTTTAAAGTTTTATCCCAGGTTCAGTAACAACTCAGCCTTATTTGAACCAAGGAGACAAGTACGTCTGACCAACATCGGCAACTACAATATGAAATTATTTCGCACTTCAAAAATGTTTTGTCCTTTGAAAGAAATTTTGTAATTTTGCATCGTAGTGTAAATTTTTAATGGTTAGTAATTTGTTTATTAGCATTTGCAAAATTAAATAAACCATTTGAATTTGCACTACTTTTTAAAGAAATTTTCTCTTTTCGGACCACATACTCTAGCGAAGCCCATTGCTCGCTGGGATGATGACGAGGGTTCTCGGAGCGATAGCGGAGAGGTTCGTCGTCATCAGCACAGCGAAACCTCTTTTGAATGATTTTTGAACCAGAGAAGGTAACTTCCCGTTTGCAAACATAGTAACTTACAGCGCTTTAGAGAATAGTTCATCCCATTACGTAGCGCTAACGCACTACGCTAGGGATTGTCGTTTAATTCTACGAATTCAAAATCTATTGACGAGGGTATGCCATCAGAGTTTGCCCTCGTCTGCTTTTTTCCTGAGTTCTGTCTTTATTTGAGTCGATTCATGTATCGTCAGGACACAATTGTCCCTTGC
>JAZLKO010000016.1:0-2636 GCA_045597685.1 Prevotella sp. | reverse complement strand
TGTTTTGCGGACAATTTATACACCCAAGGTTAGTTATGATGCATACGTCAAGGTCATCAAACTTGCAGGTTGCCGGGGGAAACCATGCACAAGCTGCGGTATAGTCGAGAGTATTGGACTTTTTCAGTAAACCCTAATTAGCCTATCAGCTCATGCAACATCCCATGTAATACAGGGTGTGCGAAACTTTAGATTTAGAACATACGACGACCGTGGCACAGGTCGATTTGTTGATCCTCTGCCTATGGAGACTGGTCATACCATCATTATGGCAAACGATACCCCTGAAAGACTCGTGAAAGTAACTTGTGACGATGCTGAACTCAAATTATACGACGGCAGAATACTTGCCCAGAACGGTTGGTATGTGCTTCGCAGTGTTTTGCCAAAAGGAAAAACTGGCAAAGTGCTGACTTGGACGGTTGAGGCTAATGCCATTTCAAACTGGGTGCGCGAACCAAATATCGGCTTCTCACAGGTAGGCTACACTCCCGAACAACCAAAAGTGGCAGTAATAGAATTGGACAGAAACTATAAGGTGCAGTCTTCGGCTACGCTCTATCGAGTGATGGACGATGGTTCTATAAACGAAGTATATTCTGCTGGCATCAAACCATGGGGCATGTATTATAAATATAATTATGTGAAATTCGATTTTTCATCGGTCAAGGAACCTGGAATATATTACATAAAATATGGCGATACTAAAACCAATAACTTCATTATTGACAATTCTGTCTATGACAAGATTACTGATGCCACAACTGATGTGTGGGTACCTATTCACATGAACCACATGTTTGTAAACGAGGGATATCGTGTATGGCATGGAGAACCTTTCAAAGAGGGTTATCTGCAGGCTCCGCCAAGCGACCATTTTGATCTGCATTTCCAAGGTAAGGAAACTGAAACTAAATATAAACCTTATGAATTGATTCCAGGACTGAATGTTGGAGGATTCTTCGATGCAGGAGACTTCGATATTGAAACCGAATCAAACATAAATGTCGTGCAGAATCTTGTTCGCGTTTGGGAACTCTTTAAGACCAGTCGTGACGAGACTTTTGTTGACGAAAAGCAAAGATATGTGGATCTGCATCGTCCCGATGGTACTCCTGACATTCTGCAATACATCGAGCACGGTACTCTAAACCTTGTGGCACAAGCCGAGCAGATAGGCCACATGGCTTCCACTCTCTCCAATTCCGTACTTTCCAACTATCATCACTTGGGTGATGCAGGGTCGATTACCGATGGCAGACACTACGACCCGTCACTACGGATTTACGAAGTGTCAGCAGATGGCAAGTCAAGTGGTACTCCCGACGACCTATGGGCCTTTACCACACGCGATGCAAGGCGCGATTTTAGTGCTGCCACTATGTTTGCAGCCGCAAGCCGCGCACTTGAAGGATATAACGACGAACTTTCACAACGTGCTTTGACCCAGTCCAAACGATTGCTTAAAGAAGCAACTGAACTGATGAAAAAACAGTCGCAGCGGATGAGCCGTTTCCAAAATAGAGGAATCAATAACATGGCTGCAAACCTGCATCTGTACGGGGCAACGCATGAAAAGAAATATCTCGACCTGTATGAAAAACAAATCTGGACTTCACTCGACAAGAATTTGAACAGCAGCATACAGACTGCACTTGATGCCATCCCTTATATGGATGCAAAATATGTAAACCAATTGCGACCTTACATTGTGAAATATCAGGAGTACATTGACAGCCTCGATACTATGAATCCATACGGAGTGCCTATCGGAACAGGCAACTGGGCTGGTGCCAACGCAATCTTGACATTTGGCACCACAGTATGCTTTGCCAATATGTACTATCCCGATATTGTCAAGAAACAAGAAATCTATCGAGTAGCCAACTGGCTCTTCGGATGTCATCCATACCACAACTATTCCTTCGTGGCAACAGTAGGCGCAACCCGTCCGAAGAATGTATTCTATGGAAACAACCGTGCCGATTTCTCAGCCATACCTGGTAATGTGGCACCAGGCGTACTCTTCCGTAAGCCAGACCATTTTGAAAATTTTGACGACTGGCCATTTCTATGGGGACAGAACGAAGGAACAATTGCTGGCAATACGCAATACATCATCTTTGGTTCCGCATTCAAGAACCAAGTAAAGAAATGAAATATGGTAATAACTACACTTTACTCACAATTTGCTCACACAGACTACACTCAGTGGCTACCCTATAGGAGTGAGTAAAGTGTGAGTAAAGAGTGAGTAAATGATAGAGATAAGGAGGTTATCAACTTGTATTAAAAAATTCTAAATTTCCATTATCCATTATTCGTTTTTAATGCATATGCGAAGTTTTTCTTTATTTTTGCAGCGATTTAGTGAGCCCATTATTGGGTGAGGTGGGCCAAAATCTTATTGATTTCGGCTTATGTTCGCATGAGCAGAAGCCGATGAAAAGACGTAAAGTCATGAACTTCAATCATCAAGTCGCCCACGCTCTTTTGTAAGCATTCATACAACTACACATTGTAGCAGTTGCAGAACTGTAGTACCTTTGCAGCCGCAATATTGCAACAAAACTACAACTGCTATTATTATGAGAAAAGAAGAATTTGCAGAATTACAGTATCGGCATCAGGAGAGT
>JAZLKO010000015.1:0-40462 GCA_045597685.1 Prevotella sp. | reverse complement strand
CTGTCAAACAAGCATCCCCATGCAAGGGACAACTGTGTCCTGACGATACATGAATCGACTCAAATAAAGACAGAACTCAGGAAAAAAGCAGACGAGGGCAAACTCTGATGGCATACCCTCGTCAATAGATTTTGAATTCGTGGAATTAAACGACAATCCCTAATTAATTCCGAGTGATGCCAAGATGGCCATTGCTTTTTTGTCGGCTTCCACGCATGCTGTGTCGTAGTCGTCGGGTGAAGCCATAATGCCGTTTACCTCAATGTAGAATTTGATTTTCGGTTCGGTACCTGATGGACGAACGCTGACTTTTGTGCCGTCTTCACAGAAATACTGCAACACATTGCTTGTGTCTGGCATTACGATGTCGGTCTCGACACCATTCTCGGTCATCTTCAGCGAACGGAAGTCTTTGTAAATCTT
The DNA here is from genome assembly GCA_045597685.1 of Prevotella sp. Lineage (GTDB taxonomy): Bacteria > Bacteroidota > Bacteroidia > Bacteroidales > Bacteroidaceae > Prevotella. The sequence continues at coordinate 40,039 of JAZLKO010000015.1, read as the reverse complement.
GACAGGACTGCCTGCTATTTCCTTTGGAGCATTGTTGCGGAAATCTTCCATCATCTGCTTGATTTCATCTGCACCTGACTTACCTGGACGAACCACATTTACTGCCTTATTATATGAAAAACCATATTCCATATAGACATCCATGAGGATATCCCAAAGGCTCTTACCTTGGTCTTTTGCCCATGCACAGATCTCAGCCAACAGGCAACATGCAGAAGGAGAATCCTTATCGCGGCAGAAATCCTCTGCAAGGAATCCGAAACTTTCCTCACCACCACCGATGTATTTCTTCACACCTTCGCTGACTGCTATCTCGTGAGCAATCCACTTGAAACCTGTGTAGCAGTCGCGCATTTCAATACCATACTTATCAGCAACCTTCTTTACCATTTCGGTTGTTACAATAGTCTTTACAATGAACTCGTCGCCTTTCATCAGATTCTTGTCAACGCGATTCTTGATGATGTAGTAAAGGAATATCAGCATTGTCTGGTTGCCATTGACTATCTGCCACTCGCCTTTGTTGTTTTTGCAAGCCATTGCTATGCGGTCGGCATCAGGGTCGGATGCCATGACAATATCGGCATTGATTTCCTTTGCCAGTTTCACAGCAAGTGTCAATGCCTCGGCATTTTCTGGATTTGGCGATACTACAGTAGGGAAATTGCCATCCTTCACCATCTGTTCTGGTACACAGTTGACATTTTCAAAGCCCCACATCTTCAATGCTTTTGGCACTATCATCATACCTGCTCCATGCAAAGGAGTATATACGATTCCCATGTCCTTCTGTCGCTTGATAGCTTCTGGGTCGATAGAAAGCGTATGCACTGCTTCCATATAGGCATCATCTACTTCCTTGCCTATGATAGTGATGTATTTTTTGTCACCTCCTGTCTTTACATCAGAATAGCCACATTTTGCCACTTCCTCAATTATGCCCTTGTCGTGAGGAGTAAGCACCTGTGCGCCGTCTTCCCAATAAGCTTTGTAACCATTATATTCACGAGGATTGTGGGAAGCTGTGATGTTGACACCACTCTGGCATTTCAGATGGCGTATGGCAAAACTGACTTCAGGGGTAGGTCGCATGTCTTCAAACAGATACACATAAATGCCATTGGCTGCCATAATGTCAGCAACTCGCTCCGCAAAAACATCTGAATTGTTGCGGCAATCAACACCCACGACAATACTAATCTTTTCGCAATCCGCAAAATTCTTTTTCAGATAATTTGCAAGTCCCTGTGTAGCAGTACCAACGGTATAGATGTTCATGCGGTTTGTGCCTGGTCCCATAATGCCACGCAGTCCACCTGTTCCAAATTCGAGTGTCTGATAAAAACTATCGATGAGCAGCGATTTGTCCTCATCGTTCATCATCTTTTTCACCGACTCACGTGTTTCGGCATCAAAGACTGGGTCTGTGGCCCATACCTGAGCCACTTCCATACATTGTTTCAATAATTCCTGATTCATATTTTTTTTATTTTTTTGTTTGCGGGGGGCCGGATTTTCCGGATTTTCCGGATAGTAATTAGCCTATTATTTCTTGATGATAAACTTATTGTCGGAATCTTTCAGCACTTTGTGCCAGAAGGCATCTGAATAGCCTGGGCGAGCAACTGATTCACCAAAACCATATTTTGTGCGTTTGAACTTGCCATTGTCATCGACTGGCTTTGTCACCATGTCGTTATGCCTTACTACAAGATATTCAAATAGTTTTTTCCATACGTCCATCATCTCGTTGACACAACTCATTGATGTTGTTGTGAGCAAGGCTTGTGCCTTATCAATTTCCTTGCATGCCAACTGTTCGATTATTGGCAGACTTCTGTCGAACTTGTTTTCCAATGTGTCGCGTTTTGCTTTCAGGTCGGGAAACATTTTTGAGTAATAAGGATACACCATGTTTGCAACAAGATTTTCGAGCCAGAAAGCAGAATTCCAACTGAATGTAACTTCGTCCTGCATACCCTCTTTGCGCACATAGCAATCAGGGACTTTTGTCATACTGCAATAGAGTGGAGTATAGACTGCCATGTTGGCATCATCGTTTGCCCACCAAACAATACCTCCTACTGCATCTGGCAACCATTCTCTCATCTGACCGATGAAGCTGAATCCTGTCTGCTGAGTTGATGTTGGACGCTCGTTGAACACTTCGGTCTTCTTGCCGTTGAGCATAATCTTTTTTGAAAGTGGCGACGGACGGTATGGCATTTCAAAGCCACCTGCACCAGCATCTTTTGTGATGTCAAAGTAAGTGCCTTCGTAATGGTCGCGCATGTCGGCTCTTAAATCCTGCAAAGAGACTTTTTCTTTTGGAACAACATAAAGAGGCATCTCCTCGTTCAGGTTTTCCTTTACACCCATGGCATATTTGAGATATTTCTCCATGCCATCGACATGATGATTGAAAAAGCTCCATACCCTTGCCTCGCAATAGCGGTTGGCACTGAAATCGCTTGGAGCAAAGGCATCACGGAAACTGAAATCCTTATCGTCGCCTGTAAAATAGCCTTTTTCCTTTGCAAATTTTATCATGCCCTTGCTATAGAGCACATCTTTTGAAGGATAGAGCTTGAGGAATTTTGTGATACGGCTCTGGTTGGCATGTGCACAGATGCAATCGTCGGGTATTCTTACTGCTACCCACCAAGCACCCTTGTTGCCAGCACCTTTTCCAACCATCTCCATCAGCCACATTTCATTCTTGTCGCAAATAGAGAAAGTTTCGCCCTCGCTGCAATAGCCATATTCCTCTGCCAATGATGTCATGACCTTCAAAGCCTCACGGGCTGTACGGCTGCGCTCAAGAGCTATGTGCATCATTGCACCATAGTCCATTATCCCAGTAGTATCCACCAATTCTTCCCTACCACCAAAAGTAGTCTCGCAGACGCTAACCTGGTTTTCGTTCATTTGACCGATTACATTGTAAGTGATGGAAGCCTGTGGGATTGTTCCTAAGAATTTATTTGTGTCCCACAGTATAACCTTTCTAACCTCTCCTTTTTCGTGTTTGCTGCCAACATGTCTGTATAAATCGCCATACATTCCGTAGCTATCGGCATTGTATGTAACAAACACACTACCATCCTTAGAGGCATTTTTGCCAATTAGGAAATTCGTACAAGCGTATGCAGCAGTACCTATGCACATAATTGCCAAGCACACAAGGCTTCGCATGATTGATAATTTATGATTTTTCATTATTTTAAAATATCAAAACTGCGTTTTAGGAATTCGTTCAGCGCTGCACCCTTGAGCAATCCGTTCTGGAGAAGGGCAAGGTCAATAAGTTGTGAAACTTCCTTGTTGTCCTTAAAGTCGGTAAGGGCAGACAGTTGCTTTATCAATTTGTGATCCTTGTTGAGCACAATGGAATACATATCTGGCATTTGACCATAGAAATTCATTCCACTCTGGAAACGGCTCACATCCTTCATTCTGCGCATGTATTCGCTTTGAGTCATAAGAATAGGTTGAGCAGTCTCACCCATTGCCTCAAGCTGCACGGTGAATTCTACCTTGTCGATCTTTGGCAATGCCTCCTTGAAAGCTTTTACTATTGGTTCTTCCTCCTTTTTGTTTTCGTTTTCGTTATCGTTTTCGTTATCGTTATCGTCATCTTTAGCATCCTTTACCTTATTTATTAAGTGTGAAAGAATGTCGCTATCCACTCTGCTGAAACGAGCCTTTCCAAATTTTTGTTCAAGCAGTCCGATAAGTGCCACGTCAAGGTCGCCATCCATTATCAGTACACTATAACCTTTGTTTGTTGCTGCCTCGATGTAACTATACTGCTCGTCCTTGTTGGTGGCGTAGAGGTAAATCAGATTGTCGTCCTTGTCGGTCTGCTCTGCAGTAATTAAGGCTTTGTATTCATCGTATGTGAAATACTTGCCGTCAACATCCTTGAAGAGAGCATATTCCTTTGCCTTATCGAAGAAATCTTCCTGTAACAGCATTCCATAGTTGATAAACAACTTCAAGTTGTCCCATTTTTCTTCGTATTCCTTACGGTTTACCTTGAAGATGGAATTCAAGCGGTCGGAAACTTTCTTTGTGATGTAGGTCGAAATTTTCTTTACGTTAGCATCGCTTTGCAGATAACTGCGGCTCACGTTCAGAGGAATGTCTGGCGAGTCAATAACGCCATGAAGCAGGGTGAGGAATTCTGGTACGACACCTTCCACCTGATCCGTAACAAACACATTGTTGCAATAAAGCTGAATCTTATTCTTTTGCAAGTCCAAATTGCTGCTGACACGTGGGAAATAAAGAATACCCGTAAGGTTGAACGGATAGTCAACATTCAGATGAATCCAGAACAGCGGTTCATCGCTATAAGGATAGAGATAGCGGTAGAAATCCTTATAGTCCTCATCCTTCAGTGTAGATGGTGTTTTTGTCCACAGAGGTTCTTTTGAATTTATGATATTATCTTCTTCTGTTTCAACGCTCTTGCCATCTTTCCATTCGGTCTTCTTTCCGCATGCTATTGGTACTGGCAGGAACTTGCAGTATTTGCCAAGCAGTTGCAGTATGCGGTTTTTGTCAAGAAACTCCTTGCAATCGTCATCTATGTGGAGCACAATATCAGTCCCTCGTTCTGACTTCTTGGCATCCTTGATTTCAAATTCCGGACTTCCATCACAACTCCATTCCACAGCCTGTGAGTCTTCACGGTAGCTTTTGGTGATTATTTCCACCTTTTTGCTCACCATGAAAGCCGAATAGAAACCTAAGCCGAAATGACCAATTATGCCACTTGCTGTGTCCTTGTATTTGTCAAGAAAATCGTTTGCTCCAGAAAAAGCAATTTGGTTTATGTATTTGTCGATTTCCTCCTCAGTCATACCGATACCCTTGTCGGAAATGGTCAGTGTGCCATTTTTTTCATCCACATCAACGTGAATAGTCAAATCGCCAAGCTCATCTTCCAGTTCACCGTTGTTTGCAAGAGTCTTGAGTTTTTGAGTGGCATCCACTGCATTAGAAACCATTTCGCGAAGAAAAATTTCATGATCACTATAGAGAAATTTTTTTATTACGGGAAAAATATTCTCGGTTGTAACCCCAATATTACCTTTATTTGCCATAATTAGATGTTTTGTTTAATTTTTACGCTCTACTTGCCTTCTTTGCAAATATCGTGCCAAAGCTGCTTCACCACCAGCTTCCATTGGTGTTATCGGTTTTGTATTCTTGTGAATAGTCGTCAGATTTATCATTCTCTTTACTACCACACGATACCAACGCGGTGCCAACGAAAACAAAGATTGAAACGAAAATAATCTGTTTTATTGTTGACATAATACCCCCCCCCATTTCACATACGCGCTGCGCAACCAGCAACGGAGATCTGACAATCGGCAATTGAAAACTTTGGACATAACATTTATAATTAGTGCATAGAAAATTAATGCCGCAAAATTAACAAACATTTTTCAATATGCCAAATTTTTGCAAAGGGAAAAATAAAAAAATTACCAAAATGGCAAAATTATTGGCATTCTTTATTATTCATGTTTTGCAAATGCTTATTTGGATTTAAGTATGATGTAGATTATTATTGGGGCACCAATGAATGGCGTTACGGCACTTAGCGGTATCAGTCCATGTTCGCCAGGTAATGAGCATACTAGATTGCACACCAACGCCACTCCACCGCCACAAAGAATTGTCATTGGCAATAATGTGCGGTGATTGTCGCTATGCAGTAGCAGTCGTGCAATATGCGGAACAGCAAGTCCGATGAAAGCTATCGGACCGCAAAAAGCGGTAGTAACGGCACTGAGCAACCCTGTGACAACAAGCAGCAGATTACGTGTTCGCAGAATTCTAACACCAAGATTTTCTGCATACGATTCGCCCAATAGCAGTAGGTTTAACGGTTTTATCAATAGAATGGCACAAATCATACCTATAAGAATTAGACTTGCAAAAACAGGCATCTGCTCAATGCTGACACCAGAGAAATTACCCATGCCCCACACTATGTAACTTTGTACTCCCTCATCAGTGGAAAAATAGTTGAGCAACGAAATGGCAGATGATGCAAGATAACCTACCATGATTCCAATAATCAGCAGCATTACATTATTCTTTACAAATCGCGAAAACAGCAATATTAAAGCCATTACCAATATAGCTCCGACAAAAGCTGCTATGAGTACGGCAATAAAACCCGAAAGCACTATCGTCCCAGCACTTACCGTCCCGCTGAAAAACAACATTACAACAGCTGCTCCAAGACTTGCTCCTGAGTTTACTCCTAATATGTCTGGTCCAGCGAGAGGGTTTTTGAAGACAGTCTGAAGCAAAAGACCAGCAGTTGCAAGAGCACTACCGCAAAGCAGTGCCGTCAAAGCTTGTGGCAGACGTGAATTGAGAATGATGTAAGAACAGGTGGCATTTGAGCTATCACCCGTTAATACCGCCATGACCTGAGTGAATGGTATGTCAACCGCACCAAAAAAGATATTCAGCAAAAACAATACAATTAATGCACTTGCTGTTATTATGAATAAATGTGACTTACTAATCATCCTATTCAACATCACTTTGAGCTTTTTTATAATATCGTAAATTGGTATTATTAGTTTCTGAGCCTGTCGAAGGATAGAATATCTTCACATAATCTTTCAACAGCCAATCGGGATGGAATGGTACTTCCTCATAGAAAGGTACATAATCGGTATTGCATCCATAAACATTACCTGAGCGGAAAGCCTCAAACTGTGTGTATCCAGCAAAATCTTGTTTCAGTTGGTTCAACGTAATATCCTCGCTACCATTATATTTTATCAGCCAAACATCAGCATCGTGATTCTTCTCAAGCATTGTCTCAAAGGAAAAAGGAATGCTTCCACTACGCTTGTCGTCCGAGAAAGCATAGCTTCCACCTGCATCTGCAATCATCCGTCCAAGAGTGCTGCCACCTGCTGGTACATACCATGCCGACGATTGTTTTAAATCGACCATGACAAGAGGATGATACTTTTTGCTGTTGAGTGTAGGGATCTGAGAGTCGGAAGCCATCTGTTTTCCCTTGGCAGATGAACTTTGAGCTTTGATACTATTGTAATTCTTTTCTACAGAACGGAATAGTTTTATCGCTTCTTTTTCCTTTCCCACAAGCATCCCATAGAAGAGCATCCATTCTGCCCGTCCAAGTGCAGAAGTTTCCATATAGTCGGCTGCTTCGATGACTGGCACACCTAACTGTTCAACCTTTCCATACCCACCACTATTCTCGAATGGTGACAGAATCAGTCCATCGGGATTAAGTTGAATGATTTTCTCGATATCTGGATTCATGGCATTGCCACAGTCGTTCAGCATTCTTGCCCATTTTGCAATGATATAGGAACGGTCGCACACTCCAGCAATGTTCTGCCTTGCACCAAGCTGATTCATCAACCAAGTATGGGCAGCCGTATAAATTATCAGATGATTGAGCGGAGTCTGAATAACTGTTGCATCGGATTGGCCGAGCTCATCTTTATTCAGAAAATGAGGGGATAGCAAGTAGCGATGTAGGACTTCGCCATGCTTCCATGGATTGAGTATGCTTACTTCAGTGTAAGAGCCTGTGCTGAACCCAGTCGAAGTGCTGTGCTTGACAATCTGAAGCAATTTGGCATATTTCAAAGCCACAGTATCCCCAGAATCTGACGTTGGCGGTTCATTTCCGTGACCACAGGAGGAAACGAAAAAGATAACGATAACGAAAACTAAAACGAAAATCTTTTTCAATATACCCAATACTTATTAGGAACCATCACTTTTGGAACAACACCAACTCCTAAGAGACCATGCGCAATACCGGATGTATCATACTGAACAACGTACCCATTCCGTGAATAATCGCCAAAACCGTACTCGCTGAGATAGCCTGAAGAAATATAGATTATTTCGTTTACATCATCGTATGCAATACCAAATGGATACTCTATATCGGCTCCATCGGTAAATGTTGACAAAGCACCTGTGTTCAGATTATAAGTCCAATACGAACATGGACTACCATCAGCTGGGGCTAATATGCAATATAGATTACCGTCACCGATAGTAAAACCAGTTGCTTCACACAACGAACTGACCTTATCTGCAGCATCTATTCTCTGAAGACAAGGGTGGATATCTACATAATTACCTGTACTTAATACATACACATTCTTACCATCCGTTTCTATCTGGGTTGGATTGCAAGTAACGGTTATATCACCGACCTTTGCCAAAGAGGCCGTATCAAGTTTCACCACATTGGTATTGTATGTGTATTCTGAACCATTTACAGAATAGGTATTGCATACATAGAGATACTGATTGCAAGCAGTAATATCTTCAATGTAACCACCTATCACTTCTGAAGTTTTGATTGCTCCTGTTAATAAATCATAGCAATATACTTTGCCATCGTATGAAGTGACATAGATTTTCGGGCCTATAGCCACAACCTTTCTCGGTTGAGTTATAGGAAGTTGTGTTTTTATTGTCAAATCATTATTCAGTACCCACACGATATTATCATCCGTTACAGGGATTATCACAAATCCTTGTGCCAGACAAATATCATTTGGAGTGGAACCGAGAGATTTTCCATTGACCAACTGGAAACAGTTTTGCGAAATCGTGTAACTGGAATATTCGTTCAGAGGATAGCCTAAATACGTCAATGAGCCATCAATGGATGAAAACGAATTTCCTTCATTAAGAATATACATACCTGCTGTGATTAATACAGGTTCTTTTGGTTTGGCATCGTCTGAATTATCTTTCAGACAACTCGCTAAAGATAATACTAATGCTGATGCGATAATCAGCAAGAAAATGTGATTAAATTTTGTCATGATAGTTAATATTTAAAAGTTAAACTTATTTTCCAACTGCGTCCAGGCATAGGATAATGTGTCACAATGTCGTATTGTTTGTCAAAGATATTGAGCATTGATGCCCTTGCCACAAAATGCGATCTGCCAACATCAAACTGACGGTAGGCACTGCATGCAAACTCCATGAAGCCATCCAACTTTGTACCTGGAGCGTGCTCATTGGTCGCCCAACGGGCATCCATTCCTTCTCCCGTAAACGATAGGTTTACCCATGGATTTTGCCAACTTATCGTTGCACTACCAGAATGCAAAGGAGTATAGGCTATCTGGTTTTTATATGACCGGCTTTCTTCGTTTGTCGTATTAGCCACTCTCTGCAAAGAGTAGTTTGTATTTACCGACACACTTTGCTCTGGACAGAATAGATACGACATCTCAGCGCTAAAATCCAATCCGTATGCATCAGCCTTTGCCATATTTATGTTTCTCCAGATGAACATATTTATTGGAATTGATACAATTTTATCTGTTATCTTATTATAATAAGCATCTATTGTGTAATTTCCTTTTACGTGACTTCCATTACCATGTTTGTATGTGAGCCCTAAATTGAATTGATTCGTCTTCTCTGGTCTCAAGTCGTTCTGCCCATAATGGAAATAGTATAATTCGTTGAACGATGGCATACGGAAGATATTTTTATACGATGCCCTGATATAAAAATCCTGAGTTTTCATTAGTTTGAACGACAAACCTGCCGATGGAGACAGCCTATTGGATTCGCTTATATAATCCGACCACAGCAGCCGACAAACCACCGTTAGTCTATCTTGTGTGTATTTTGCTGACAACGACTGCAACAATGACTTACGCGAAGGATTATTTGCATGAAACAGCTGCGAATTGATGTTATTCACAAAATAATCAATGGAATAGTCAAATGCCATACGTTGCGTCGGCACAAAAAGAAACGCCCCACTCGTATAATACTCACGCTGAAAATATTCGGCAGACCGTATGCCCCCATTTGGCATTCCATTATGATAATTACTCGAAGCCCAGTTCCATTTTCCATTCAGCAAAAGAGAAAATTTATCGGAGAAAGCATTTTTATATTGCAACTGCGTGAAAAGATTGCGTTCACGCAATGTTTCATCATTCAGATTGGTATAATAATGCACAACTCCTGGAAGTTCTCGGTTATTATCGTAATAATAGATTTTTCCTGTCAGCACAGAATGTTTGCCATCTACTTTGACATTTAATTCCGCATGACCTTGATTCATCTGTGAATTTGTCCGATTCTCACGTGTAACTTTGGTGACATTGACCAAGGTAAAAGGATAGTTGTTGTCGGCATGAATAAAATCCGCATTGCTACCAATATACACCTTATTACTTATGTAATCGCCAAAACTTAACATAGGATTAACAAAACCCCAACTGCCAACAGTACATTTTACAGCTAAGCGCCTGTACTGAGCCTTGTCGAAGTGTCTGTCAGTAATGGTTTCTATCATAATTGTTGCTGCACTGCTGATATTTCGTGCCGGCATGAAAATATTATCATTATCACCAACCTGTAATCTGATGTTTTGCAGATTGTCCAACGAGTAACGTTGCAGATCAATCTGACCCGTCTGGCAGTCGCTCAACATTATGCCATCGTAACTGACTCCTGTATGCTGAGCACCGAATCCCCGAACAGCCACAGTCTTCATTCCACCTGCCCCACCATAATCGCGCAACGCTATCCCTGGCAGATGATGTAACGCATCGCCTATGTCGAAAATACCTAATTTCTGTATGTCTTTGCTGCTAATGCCAAATTGTGGAGAGGCAGAATTGATCTTCTCGTTAGCCTGACCAACCACAACAATCTCACCGATGGAATCGGTAAGAACCTGTGCCTTCAGTTCGACAAAAAAGCACAAAGACGCAAGCAACGAAAAACGCAAATAATCCATATCAACTGACTCTACACTGACTCTGACACTGACTCTGACTTTCAAGGTTCAAGGTCATCGTTATCGTTATCGTTGGTACTCATCCTCTTAACCCCAGAAAAGAATGTCTGTCTGATGCAACGGCAGGTCTTCTGACTTCGTATTCTCCTGCAAACGTCTTCCCGACAATATCAGTGACTTTTGCTTGCAGATAATGCTACTTACAGCTGCGGGACAGTTAAGGATTCACACCTTATTCCCTTTTCATCGCATACGCGAACCAATTGCGGGTGCAAAGATACGAAAAAAGGTTAGAGGTTAGAGGTTAGAGGTTAGGGTTTTTTGTTTTTTTTCATAAAAAATCTTAAAACCCTCAACCCTCAACCCACAACCCTCAACCTTTTTTCTTACTTTTGCAATGAGAATTGATTATTCAATACTTGTATTTTATACAAATTCAAAAATGGAACGATTTATAAAAATAAAAAAAGGTATTGACTTGAAGATTGAAGGCAAGGCTGAAGCCATTCTTGAACCTATCTCTGCATTTGGAAATCCTATGATTTATGGTCTATGCCCTGACGATTTTGTTGGAGTTAAGCCAAAAGTTATTGTAAAAGAGGGCGATAAGGTTCAAACTGGTGATGTTTTATTCATCAATAAGCAATACCCAAACGTGAAATTTGTATCACCTGTTGCTGGAACGGTAAAAGAAATTGTACGTGGCGAGAGAAGAAAAGTATTATGCGTCAAAGTAGTGGCTGACGCAATGGACAGTGCACAATTAACAATGCCAATGGCTCAATTCCTGTCACCTGATTCTTCGAGTAGCGAGGTAGTAGAATATCTGGCAGACAAAGGGCTGTTAGGGTATATTACCCAAATGCCGTATGCTATCTCTGCCAATGACGTTGATTTACCAAAATCGATTTTCATTTCCGCATTCAGGGATATGCCATTAAGTGCTGATGTTGATTTTTGCATTGCTGACGACTTGAAAGATTTACAGACTGGCATTGAAACCCTAAAGAGAATTGCACCTGTTTTCTTAAATATTAAAAAGGGAGCAAAGATGGATTGTGCTGAAATGAGCAACCACACTATAGAGAATGTGACTGTGACACGATTCGAAGGAAAATGTCCTACTGGAAATGTCAATGTGCAGATAAACCACATTCAGCCTATCAACAAAGGTGATATTGTCTGGACCGTTGAACCAGAAGTCGTAGTCTTCATTGGCAGATTGATAAACACAGGTTGTGTGGATTTTCGTAAAAAAGTTGCAATATGCGGTAGCGAGGTGAAAAATCCATGCTATAAAGATGTCGTAATTGGCCAGCAGATTAAGACAGTGCTCAATGATAAGATTAACATTTCAAAAGCACAAGACAATAAATTGCGCATAATCAATGGCAATATTCTTACAGGAAAGAAATCATCATTGGAAGATTTTCTCGGTGCACATTCTTACGAAATTACCGTTATTCCTGAAGGTAGCGACAATGCAGAAATGCTTGGATGGATAATGCCAATGTGTTTCCGCAACCGCAAACCTGTTGATGCTAGGATAAAAGGTGGTAAACGCCACATGATAATGAGCGGAGAATACGACAAGGTGCTGCCAATGGACATTTATGGAGAATTTCTGATAAAAGCTATTATTACAAACGACATTGATAAGATGGAGCAATTAGGCATTTACGAAGTTGCTCCTGAAGATTTTGCATTGGCAGAATATGTTGATTCCTCAAAACTTGAATTGCAGCGTATTGTTCGTGAAGGACTTGATATGCTGAGAAAGGAGAACGCATAATGAAGATATTAAGAGATTATTTGGATAAAGTAAAACCAAATTTCGAAGAAGGCGGCAAACTGCATGCTTTTCGCAGTGTATTCGATGGTTTTGAGACATTTCTTTTTGTACCACGTGAGACTGCTTATTGCGGCACGAATATTCATTCTAGCATAGACTCAAAGCGCATCATGTCAATGGTAGTAATAGCACTTGTGCCTGCACTGCTGTTTGGAATGTATAACGTTGGATACCAGAACTACCTCGCTGCAGGTGCATTGGCAGAAGCATCTTTCCTTGAAATCTTCTTATTTGGTTTTCTCGCTGTTTTGCCGAAAATACTTGTAAGCTATATTGTGGGATTGGGCATAGAGTTCATCGTAGCACAGTGGAAAGGTGAAGAGATACAAGAGGGGTTCCTTGTATCGGGAATTCTAATCCCTATGATTCTGCCTGTAAACATACCACTTTGGATGCTTGCGCTGGCTGTTGCTTTCGCCGTGATATTTGCAAAAGAGATATTTGGAGGTACGGGTATGAATATCCTGAATGTTGCACTTGTTGCACGTGCTTTCCTATTCTTCTCCTACCCTACCAAGATGACTGGCGGTGGTGATGTCTGGATTGCAAATGAAACCATTTTTGGACTTGGCAACAACACCCCTGATGTGATTACCCAAGCAACTCCACTTGGACAGATTGCTCAAGATCAGTTGCCAACTGCAACAATAATGGATTCAATCATCGGCTTTATTCCTGGTTGTGTCGGTGAGACGAGCGTGATTGCAATTGCTATCGGTGCATTGATTCTGATAGGAACAGGTATTGCTTCGTGGCGCACTATGGGAAGTGTGTTTGCTGGAGGTATTTTGATTGCTCTGCTATTCAACTCGATAGGTTTGCAGAATAATGTTGCCGCCAACACTCCTTGGTATCAGCATCTTATTCTCGGAGGATTTTGTTTCGGAGCAGTTTTCATGGCTACCGACCCTGTTACGAGTGCACGAACACATACAGGACAATATATTTACGGATTTCTAATAGGTGCTGTTGCAATACTTATCCGTGTATTGAACCCTGGCTATCCTGAGGGCATGATGCTTGCCATACTGCTTATGAACGTGTTTGCTCCACTCATTGATCATTGTGTGGTGGGTAGAAATATTTCAAAACGTGCCAAACGCTCTGCACAATCGTAAATTCATAAATCCATAAAACCGCAAATTATGAAAGTGAATACAAATTCAAATACTTACACAATTATATATTCTGCCATACTTGTGGCGGTAGTAGCTTTCCTGCTGGCTTTTGTCTATCAGGCACTGAAACCTATGCAGGACAAAAATGTGGAACTTGACACTAAGATTCATAAGCTTAATGCATTGAACATGCGTGGGCTCAACAAGTCAGATGTGGAACAAATCTACAAACAAGCTTTTATCAGACACATTGATGCCGATAATACCAGTTACGATGAATTTCAGGTTGACGGACAGACAAAATATCTTGTTCCTGTCAAGGGACAAGGTCTGTGGGGACCTATTTCCGGCTATATTGCCATTGATGATGACAAAATGACCATCTTCGGATCCGATTTCCAACACGAGAGTGAAACTGCTGGACTGGGAGCACTGATTACTGAAGAAAAGTTTCAGACGCAATTCAATGGAAAAAAGATTTTTGCCGAAGGCACTAATGAAATAGCTATTTCTGTCGTTAAAAAAGGTAGCAATAGAGAACTGAAACCAGAAAACATAGTTGATGGCATTACAGGTGCCACCCTGACATCAAATGGTGTTGATGCAATGATTAAAGATGGACTAACAAATTTTGAAAGGGTAATGAAATGAGCATATTTACAAAACAGAATAAAGAAGCTTTTATTGCACCGCTGAACAAGAACAATCCAGTCCTGACACAGGTATTAGGAATCTGTTCGGCATTAGCAGTAACATCGCAATTAAAACCAGCTATTGTTATGGGATTGTCTGTTACAGTTATAACAGCATTTTCCAATTTGATAATATCGCTGATTAGAAAAACCATTCCAAACCGCATCCGTATTATTGTGCAATTGGTTGTGGTGGCAGCTTTGGTAACAATAGTATCACAAGTTCTTAAGGCTTTTGCCTACGATGTCAGCGTACAACTGTCAGTGTATGTCGGTCTTATTATCACCAACTGTATTCTTATGGGACGGCTTGAAGCATTTGCTATGACAAACAAGCCTTTACCAAGTTTTCTCGATGGCATCGGCAACGGATTAGGCTATGCACTGATTCTTGTCATCGTTGGTTTCGTCAGAGAACTGGTAGGCAACGGCTCATTGTTAGGAATAACCATCATCCCTCAATGCTGCTATGATGCAGGTTATATGAACAACGGAATGATGACAATGCCAGCCATGGCGCTTATCATCGTAGGTTGTGTTATTTGGGTACACAGGGCTTTTTTTTACAAAGAGGAGAAATAAGTTATGGAACATCTGATAAATCTATTCATCCGGTCTATTTTTGTAGATAACATGATTTTCGCATTCTTTCTCGGAATGTGTTCGTTCTTGGCTGTTTCAAAGTCCGTAAAAACATCTTTCGGACTTGGTGTTGCCGTAACTTTTGTATTAGTCATCACCTGTCCCGTAAATTATCTGCTGCAGACAAAACTGCTTGCTGCTGAAGGACTTATTGGCATCGACCTTGCTTTCTTAAGTTTCATCCTCTTCATTGCAGTAATTGCCGCAATAACTCAATTGGTTGAAATGTTTGTCGAGAAATTCTCGCCTGCTCTCTATTCGGCATTAGGTATTTTCCTGCCTTTGATAGCTGTCAACTGTGCCATAATGGGTGCTTCGCTTTTCATGCAGCAGAGAATAAACCTTGACCCTACCAGTTCACAATATATTGGCAGTGTGCTTGATAGCATTGTCTATGCCTTTGGCAGTGGCATCGGTTGGCTGTTAGCTATTGTGGCAATGGGAGCAATACGTGAAAAAATGGCATATTGCAACATACCTAAGCCTCTTCAGGGATTAGGCATCACTTTCATCATGGTTGGGCTCATGGCTCTCGCATTCATGTGCTTCAGTGGATTAAAATTGTAAAAACAGATTCATCATGGATATTTATTTCATTTTAGCAAGTATAGGAATCTTTTTGGCAGTAATACTGCTTTTAGTTGCAGTACTGCTGATTGCAAAAAAACATCTCACTCCAAGTGGAAAAGTTACTATCACCGTCAACGATGACCAGAAATACGAAGTCGAACAGGGTTCTAACCTTCTGATGACCCTTGCAACAGGTGCCGACATCCATCTTTCAAGTGCTTGTGGCGGCAAAGGTAGTTGCGGACAATGCAAGGTTCAGGTTGTTGAAGGTGGAGGTGAGATTCTGGATTCTGAAAAACCTCATTTCACCAGAAAACAGATTAAAGAACATTGGCGCTTAGGATGCCAGTGCAAGGTAAAAGGCGATATGGCCATAAAAGTACCTGAAAGCGTCTTGGGTGTGAAAGAATGGGAATGTGAGGTCATCTCAAACAAGAATGTGGCAACATTCATGAAGGAATTTATTGTCCAATTGCCTCCTGGCGAGCACATGGACTTTTTACCTGGCTCATACGCTCAGATTAGAATTCCAAAATTTAAATTGTCCTACGCCGACTACGATAAATCACTGATTGGTGACGACTATTTAGGTTCATGGGAGCATTTCAAAATGTTCGACCTTAAATGCAAAAACACCGAAGAGACTGTTCGTGCATACTCTATGGCAAACTATCCTGCTGAGGGCGACCGCATAATGCTCACAGTACGAATTGCCACACCTCCATTCAAGCCTGACAGAAGCGGATTCATGGATGTGAATCCAGGTATTGCCTCCTCATATATCTTCTCCCTTAAACCTGGCGATAAGGTGATAATGAGTGGACCATACGGTGATTTTCATCCTATCTTCGATTCTAAAAAAGAAATGATATGGGTAGGTGGCGGTGCTGGTATGGCTCCTCTGCGTGCACAGATTATGCACATGACCAAGACCCTGAACTGCCGCAATCGTGAAATGCATTATTTCTATGGTGCACGTGCTCTTAATGAGGTTTTCTACCTGTCTGATTTCCTCGATTTGGAGAAAGAATTCTCCAATTTCCACTTCCATCTGGCACTCGACCGTCCTGATCCTGCTGCAGATGCTACGGGGGTGAAATATACTGCTGGATTCGTTCATCAGGTTATGTACGATACTTATTTGAAAGACTGCGAAGCTCCTGAAGATATTGAATACTATATGTGTGGACCAGGGCCGATGAGTGCATCTGTCAACCGCCTACTCTACTCTCTCGGAGTTGAACCGGAAAGTATCATGTACGATAATTTTGGCGGATAAAAGTCAATTCTTAAATAAATTTAATTATTAATTCATTTATGATTTTTTTTGTTACTTTTGCAACTCAAAAAAATAAGATATAGAATATGAACATTAGTTACAAGTGGCTTAAAGAATATGTTGACTTCGACCTGACACCACAAGAGGTTGTCGATGCACTTACATCTACTGGTCTTGAAGTTGATGCGTTGGAGGAAGTACAGAGTATTAAAGGTGGATTAAAAGGACTATATGTTGGCGAAGTGCTGACTTGTCTTCCTCATCCTGATTCCGATCACATGCACATCACAACAGTCGATTTGGGCAAAGATGCTCCTGTTCAGATTGTTTGCGGTGCCCCAAATGTTGCTGCCGGACAGAAAGTCATTGTGGCTGATTTAGGTTGCGTGCTATATGATGGCGACAAGCAATTCGTAATCAAAAAATCCAAACTTCGTGGAGTTGATTCTTTCGGAATGATTTGCGCTGAAGACGAAATCGGTATTGGCACATCTCATGCTGGAATAATGGTTCTGCCCGATGATGCAAAGGTTGGAACTCCTGCTGCTGAATACTTCCACCTCGAAAGCGACTGGCTCATAGAGGTTGACATCACAGCAAACCGTGCCGACGGATTATCTCACTATGGTGTTGCGCGCGACTTGTATGCTTGGATGCTCAGCAATGGTAAGAAAACCGAAATTCACCGTCCTAACTGCAACGATTTCAAGGTTGACAATCATGACTTAGAAATCAAGGTAACTATTGAAAACCAAGAGGCTTGTCCGAGATATGCTGCTGTCAGCATAACTGATTGTGAGGTGAAAGAAAGTCCTGAATGGCTGAAAAACTATCTGACAACTGTCGGTTTGCGTCCTATCAACAACATTGTTGATATCACCAATTTTATCATGTTTGCATACGGTCAGCCTCTGCATTGCTTTGATGCCGACATGGTGGAAGGAAATCATATCGTTGTAAAGACCATGCCCGAAGGTACTTCTTTCGTAACTCTCGATGGAGAAGAACATAAACTGTTCGACAAGGATTTGGCTATTTGCAACGAGAAGGGACCAATGTGCATTGCAGGAGTGTTTGGAGGAAAAGGCAGCGGCACTTACGAGACAACTCGCAACGTAGTAGTAGAAAGTGCGTATTTCAATCCTACCTGGATTAGAAAGAGTGCACGTCGGCATGGACTGAGCACTGATGCCAGTTACCGATTCGAACGCGGCGTTGACCCTAACGGCACTATCTATGCACTGAAACAGGCTGCTCTGATGTGCAAGGAACTGGCTGGTGGAAAAATTTCCATGGATATAATTGATATCTATCCAGAACCAATAAAAGCCCCTGTAGTTGATTTGACTTACGACTATGTGAACAAGCTTGTAGGCAAAATCATTCCTCAGGAGAAGATAAAATCCATCGCTGAATCATTGGAAATGAAAATCCTCAGCGAAACCACAGAGGGAATAAAACTTGAAATTCCGACCTATCGCGTTGACGTGCAGCGTCCTTGTGATGTGGTGGAAGACATTCTGCGCATCTATGGTTATAACAATGTTGAAATTCCCACAGCATTGAAGAGCTCTCTGACAGTAAAGACAGAGGAAGACAACAAGCATAAGTTAGAGAATCTCGTTGCCGAACAGCTTGTCGGTGCAGGATTCAACGAAATATTGAACAACTCGCTAACAAAAATAGAATACTACAAGTCGCTGACAACCTATCCTGAGACGAAATGTGTTCATCTCATGAATCCATTGAGTCAGGATCTCAGCGTACTGCGTCAGACTCTGCTGTTTGGAGGTTTGGAAAGCATTTCTCATAATGCCAACCGTAAATGTCCTGATTTGAGATTCTTTGAATTCGGAAACTGCTATCATTTCGACGTATCACTAAAAAATGCTGACGAGAATCCACTAAAGCCTTATTCTGAAGAAACTCATCTCGGATTATGGGTTACTGGAAAATCTATTTCAGGCAGTTGGACTCATCCTGACGAAGATTCCTCATTCTATCAGTTGAGAGCATACGTGGCAAACATACTGACACGTATCGGCATAGCCGAAAACACTCTCGTTGTCAAGTCTTCTGAAAACGACATTTTCTCGAAAGGCTTAGTTATCGAAAACCGTGGTGGCAAGCAGCTCGTTGAAATGGGAATCGTCAGCAAAGCCATTCAGACAAAAATGGAAATCAGCAATAAGATATTCTTTGCTGACATCAATTGGACTGCAGTAGTAAAAGCTGTACGCAAAAACGTAGTTTCCTACAAGGAAATAAGCAAGTTCCCAGCAGTTAGCCGCGATTTGGCACTGCTTGTTGATAATAGCATTGAATTTTCACAAATAGAAAATATTGCTCGCCAGACAGAAAAGAAACTTCTGAAGAAAGTTCAGTTGTTTGATGTCTATGAAGGCAAAAATCTCCCTGCTGGCAAAAAGAGCTATGCCGTCAACTTCATCCTTCAGGATGAGACTCAGACTCTCAACGACAAGAAGATTGATGCCATAATGAACAACTTAATCAACAATCTCAAAAAACAACTCAACGCTGAACTGAGATAAATGCCAAGGCATTAATTGACAATTGATAAAAGTCATCATTATCGTTTTCGTCATAACTATACAACATACAATATAAACAATACAACTAAAAAAAAATATCATGGGAAGAGCTTTTGAATATCGCAAAGCAACAAAATTAAAGAGATGGGGGCACATGGCCCGTACATTTACGAAAATCGGCAAGCAGATTGCCATAGCTGTAAAGGCTGGTGGTCCTGAACCAGACACAAACCCTTCATTGCGTGCCATTATTGCAACGGCAAAGCGTGAAAACATGCCTAAGGACAATATTGAGCGTGCCATAAAAAATGCGATGGGCAAAGACCAGAGTGAATACAAGGCAATGACATACGAAGGCTACGGTCCTCACGGAATTGCAATTCTTGTAGATACACTGACCGACAATCCAACACGTACAGTAGGTGACGTGCGTTCTGTATTCAACAAGTTCAGTGGCAACATGGGAACATCAGGCAGTCTTTCATTCTTGTTCGACCATAAGTGTGTGTTCACTTTCCACAAGAAGGATGGAATGGACATGGATGAAATGATTCTCGAACTTATCGACTATGGTGTTGATGATGAATTCGATGAGGATGAAGAGGAAGGCACAATCACCATCTATGGCGACCCTAAGAGTTTCGGAGCTATCCAGAAACATCTTGAAGAAAGTGGTTTCGAAGGTGTCGGTGGTGAATTCACCTATATTCCTAACGATTTGAAGGAAGTAACACCAGAACAGCGTGAAACAATCGACAAGATGGTTGAAAAGTTTGAAGATTTTGAAGATGTCCAGAGCGTCTTTACAAATATGAAACCTTAACACTTCGCACAATCAATTTAGGAATCGTGAAACGCTTATTGTGTATCATATCCATTTTGGTTGCATTCAGCTCTTGCCAGGAATCTCTGACACAACGCTGTGCCAGGGAGGCAGAAGAATACACCGCCAGGAACTGCCCACAAAAAATCGGTACTGAACTGATTCTTGATAGTGTCACTTTCACCGAAGGCACAAATATCATGGGCTACCATTACACGGCTACAGGCACTCTCGACGATGCAGAAATGATGAAAGCCAACAATACAAGATTCCGCAATCTGATGAAGCACGAAATCCGCAATTCAACCAATCTGAAAGCATACAAGGATGCAGGTTTCAGTTTCGAATATACCTATACCAGCCAAAAAGGCAAAAACACCTTATTAGTATTACGAATCGAAGAAAAAGACTATAAATGAAAAATATAAGAAACTTTTGCATTATTGCACATATCGACCATGGCAAATCCACTCTTGCAGACCGACTGTTAGAGTTCACAAAGACCATCGAAATCACCGAAGGTCAGATGCTTGACGATATGGATTTGGAAAAAGAGCGTGGAATAACAATAAAATCCCATGCTATCCAAATGGAGTATTCTTATAAAGGTGAAAAATATATTCTAAACCTCATCGATACTCCAGGACATGTTGACTTCTCCTACGAGGTGAGCCGAAGCATTGCTTCCTGCGAAGGGGCATTACTTGTTGTCGATGCTACACAGGGAGTACAGGCACAGACCATTTCCAATCTTTACATGGCTATAGAACATGATTTGGAGATTATCCCTGTAATCAACAAAATCGACATGACAAGTGCTATGCCTGATGAGGTTGAGGATGAAATTGTTGAGTTATTAGGCTGCAAGCATGAAGAGGTTCTTCGTGCAAGTGCAAGGACTGGAGAAGGCATCGAAGCCATACTTCAGGCTGTAGTTGATCGCATTCCTCACCCTGTCGGTGACACAGAAGCACCTCTGCAAGCCCTCATCTTCGACTCTGTATTCAATTCCTTCAGAGGTATCATAGCATACTTCAAGATTGTGAACGGCTGCATCCATGAAGGCGACAAGGTAAAATTCTTCAATACCGGCATGGAATACACCGCCGACGAGATTGGCGTTCTAAAAATGGACATGATTCCACAGAAAGAACTCCGCACTGGCAATGTCGGCTACATCATCAGTGGTATAAAAGATAGTACCGAGGTAAAAGTCGGCGATACTATAACCCATGTGAAAAGCCCATGCCAACAAGCCATAGCTGGTTTCGAGGAAGTGAAACCGATGGTCTTTGCAGGAGTTTATCCTATCGACCCTAACGACTACGAGAACCTGCGAGCTTCATTGGAAAAATTACAGCTCAACGATGCATCACTTTCATTCATGCCCGAATCATCGGTAGCACTGGGATTTGGATTCCGTTGCGGATTCCTCGGACTTCTCCACATGGAAATCGTACAGGAACGCCTCGACCGAGAATACGACATGGACGTCATCACCACCGTACCGAATGTTTCCTATATGGTATATACAAAACAGGGAGAAGCCATTGAGGTTCACAATCCTTCTGGACTCCCCGACCTGACAATGATTGACCATATAGAAGAACCTTACATACGAGCAACGGTCATTACCGACACACGTTTTATAGGTCCGATCATGACATTATGCT
The DNA here is from genome assembly GCA_045597685.1 of Prevotella sp. Taxonomy (GTDB): domain Bacteria; phylum Bacteroidota; class Bacteroidia; order Bacteroidales; family Bacteroidaceae; genus Prevotella. The sequence continues at coordinate 18,022 of JAZLKO010000015.1, read as the reverse complement.
TAGGCAAGCGCGGTGAACTGATAAAACAGGAATACATCAGCGGCAATCGTGTCGAAATACACTATCTCCTGCCACTCGGTGAGATAGTAATCGACTTCTACGACAAGCTGAAGAGCATTTCCAAAGGATATGCTTCGTTCGACTATCATTTCGACAGTTTCCGACCGTCAAAACTTGCGAAACTCGATATTCTGCTCAACGGAGAACCAGTCGATGCACTATCTACACTTACCCACAACGACAATGCCGTAACACTCGGACGCCGGATGTGCGAAAAACTAAAGGAACTCATCCCTCGCCAACAGTTCGACATTGCCATCCAGGCTGCTGTTGGAGCAAAAATCATAGCACGCGAGACTATAAAATGTGTGCGTAAGGATGTTACTGCAAAATGTTATGGTGGCGACGTAACCCGCAAGAGGAAGCTTCTTGAAAAGCAGAAACGCGGCAAGAAACGCATGAAGCAGATTGGCAATGTGGAAGTGCCGCAAAAAGCATTCCTTGCTGTACTCAAACTTGATTAATCATACATTTATAATTAATAAAGATGACAACCAAACGTGACATTGCAAGAGAACTTGCCAGACGATACAGTACAATGACTTACAACGAGCTGACAATGCTTGAAAATCTACTCGTTGAAGTAAAGTTTGCAAAAGGTGAAAAAATCATCAAGGAAGGTGACATCTGCCAAGGCCCTATGTGGATTGAAAAAGGATCAATCAGGGAATTCTATGTCAAACACGACAAAGAAATGACTGAGCATCTGGCATGCGAACATCAAATCATAATGTGCATCGAAAGCCTTTTCCAGGAAACACCATCCAAACTGCAAGTCGAGGCACTTGAACCTACTACTATCTACCTCTTGCCAAAAGTACGACTTGAAGTGGTTGCCATGCATAGTGTGAACATCCAGATTCTTTATCGCAAGATATTAGAGGAATCGCTGATAACGTGTCAGCAACATGCCGACTTGGTTCGTTTCGAGACATCGGCAAGCAGATACGACCGACTTATGAAATCACATCCGGAACTATTCTTGCGTGTACCACTTGTGCACATCGCAAGCTATCTGCAAATGACTCCAGAAACCCTTTCCAGAGTTCGTGCCAAATACTTGCAGTAATAAGTGGGGATGTAAATTTATAAAATAAACCTTATCTTAGTCTATCTGCAGAACGGACAAGTCTCTCATCTTTTCTGATTGCTATATATGCCATCAGATTCAGAATCAGAGCCACTACCGGACAAGCTAAAAACATCGTCGGCTTTATATCCTGATTATGAACAAAAGTATTTGCTAATGGCAGAATATACACAATCAGCAACACAACTGCAGCAATGCAAAACTTCATCTGCGCCTTACGATTTCTATATAGAAACACAGTTACCATCGACAGGCAAATGCCTACAACCAGCAATCCAAAATAAATGGCGGTGTAAGACATTTCATGACTTCCGTCAGCATTTACTATCCAAAGATTATACATTGTGCTCTGCAAAATCCCATTGCTACTAACATGAGCAATGGGCATACATAGGCAAAGCATTTCCAGAACAGCCGCCAGAAACAGATAAACAGTTTGTATCCGCTGTATCATAACGGCTTATTCATCACTTTTCTCTGGGTCGCGGTAATAAACCCTGTTTTCAGCAAATTCTTCAGTAGCAATCAAAGTTGCTTTTGGCAGCTTTTCATAAAAACGGGATATTTCTATCTGCTCACGATTTTCAAACACCTCTTCCAAAGAATCGTTATAGGTTGAAAACTCCGATAGTTTCTTATTAAGTTCTTCTCTCACTTCAGCTGCAATCTGGTTAGCCCTTTTGCTGATGATAGCAACTGACTCATATATATTGTCCGTATCTTCAGACAATTTGTTCACGTCACGTGTTACTGTGTTCAATGGAGCCTTACACTTCTTATAGTCAGCCATGTTGCTATACTTTATATCTTCCATTTCCATTTTTTAATATTATTTTTCGTTCAACACTTTTTTACACCTTGCTATATATTTTTCGGCAGTTGCCGTTTCCTTTGAATCAGGATACTCATTCAGGAAACCATAACATTCATCTTCGGCATCACGATAGCGATCAATCTTCTTCTCTTCCACACTCATAGTTGCCAAATGATATTTTGCCTTCATGATAAGAACTGCAAAATCCTCACGCTGAGCCATATAAGGATAATCCTTGATGGCATTTTGCGCAGTGATGATACACGATTCGTAATTGTTGCCCCCACTTGAGCAGTTGCCGAAATATGTACCCATATCATAGTACATCTTCGAAGTCAGATATTCCTTCACTACAAGCTTGTCCTGCAGTTCAAACATTCTTGATTGAGCATCATCTCTTTTTTCAGCCTCTGGAAACAAATCTATGAAATCCTGAAAAGCCTTGATAGCAGCGTATGTGCTTGTCTGGTCAAGTCGCGGTTCTGGAGTACTCTTATACAATGAATATCCATAGAAATAATGGGCATTCTCAATATATCTTCCACGTGGATACGAAGTAGTGTATTTCTTAAAATATTCCGAAGCCGTCTCATAATCTCTGTTGCCGAACTCGCACATGCCAAGCATATACAGGTTTTCCTCGCCTCGCTCTGTGGCTTTGTTCATCGTCACCACCTCTTCAAGCAGAGTCATAGCCTTGGTATATTTGCCTTCAGCAAAAAACTGTTTGCCACTTTCATACTTAAAATCATAATCTGTTGATTTCAACATCTGATTATAAGTATTTCTGCAACCTGTCAAAGTCAGCAAGAAAATCAGGAAAATCCAAACACCTTTATTCATAAATTCTTTTTGAGCGCGCAAAGATAAAAAAAAACTCGGTTTTTTGATTGATAATTCACAATTCACAATTGATAATTATGATTTTTTAATAAAAAACACCAAAAACATCACCTCTCAACCTTCAACCTTCAACCTTTTTACTACTTTTGTATTTCAGTTCAAAAAACGCAAAAACGTAAAAACCGCACATGAAAGTTATGAAATTTGGCGGAACGTCTGTAGGTTCCGTGAATAGTATTCTTTCTCTAAAACATATAGTCGAAACTGAATCACAAAAAGATAAAGTCATTGTGGTTGTTAGCGCACTTGGCGGCATCACCGACATGCTCATCAACACATCCGTATTGGCACAAAACAATGACAATACCTATCGCGACAACTTTCAACAGATAGTGGAACGCCACCACAATATGATTGATACCATCATCATCGATCAGTCTGCAAGGAAAAAACTCTATGAATACGTTGATCCTCTGCTTGAAGAACTCAAAAGCATATATTTAACCATCTACCTTACCCATGAACTGGGACCGAAAGCCAGTGCCGCCATTGTTAGCTATGGTGAACGCATAAGCAGCCGCATCACGGCAACACTCATCAATGGAGCTAAATGGTTCGATTCGCGCAAGTTCATCAAAACAACCACCAAGCACGGCAAATATCAGCTCGAAATCGAAACCACCAAACAACTTGTCCGCCAAACCTTCCACCATATTCCGCAAGTCAGTGTGGTACCCGGATTCATATCCACAGACTCCATCACCAACGAAATCACTAACCTCGGACGTGGAGGCAGCGATTTCACAGCAGCCATACTGGCAGCAACCCTCAACGGCAACCAACTGGAAATATGGACTGATGTAAATGGTTTTCTTACTGCCGACCCAAGAATCATCCCCTCTGCATACACTATCAACCAACTGACTTATTCCGAAGCCATGGAACTTTGCAACTTCGGGGCAAAAGTTATCTATCCACCAACACTTTATCCTGTATGCAGAAAGCAGATTCCTATCTACGTCAAAAACACCTTTAATCCTGAAAACCCAGGAACAGTCATAAAGCAGCATATCAACAATGACAAACAACTAATCAGGGGCATTTCAAGCATTTCAAAGACCAGTCTGCTGACAATATCCAACATACCCGCAAGCAATGCAGCAAAAATCAATATGCGCATATTCTCATGCCTTGCCGAAAACGGAGTATCAGCATTCCACGTATCGCGAACATCGGCAAACAACATCTATATCGGCATCCACGACAGCGACTGCCCGACAGCACTCACTGCACTCAATCATGAACTTGCAAAGGAGCTGAAATCCAAGATTATCACACCCATCCAGATGCAAAGCGGACTCACGGCAATAGCCATCGTTGGTGAAAACATACACCGCATCACAGCCCTGTCAAGCAGGCTCACCACCCTGCTCACAAACGAAGGAATCAAAATCCTGTCAACAGCATTCAATGCCAACGACATCAATTTGTCACTCATTGTAGAAACCAGCACCTTCACCCAAGCACTTACCCTCCTCCACAAAACCCTGTTTCAATAAAACATGAAAAATCTCTATCTCTTGGCAGCACTCATCTGCACTGCCTCCTGCCTTGCACAGCACAACCCCATTATCCGCACGCAATACAGTGCCGACCCATCAGCACGAGTATTCGGTGACACATTGTACCTCTACCCAAGCCACGACCGCGACGACAGCAAGACATTCGACATGATTGACTATCATGTCTATACCACCACCGACATGAAAACTTTCACCGACCGTGGCGTATGCTTTGATGCTATCAAAGACACACCGTGGGCAAAGTCATACGCATGGGCTCCTGACTGCATCTACCGCAATGGGAAATACTACCTCTACTACCCTACCGACAAAAAACACATCGGCGTAGCTGTAGCCGATTCACCACTCGGCCCCTTCCATGATGCACTCGGCAAACCACTCGTATCCATCGACTCCAAAGGCATCATCTGCAACCGCGACTTCATCGACCCTTGCGTATTCATCGACGACGACGGACAAGCTTACCTCTTCATGGGACAAAACACCATCTGCTGCGTCAAACTCAACGAAGACATGATTTCCTACAGCGAACCTGTCCACATCATCGAAGGATGCGACGAATTCTTTGAAGCCATTTGGATGCATAAGTACAACGGCAAATACTACCTCTCCTACTCCAACGGCACACAAAACGGTCATCAGCCACAAATAGCCTACGCTATAGCCGACACCCCACTCGGACCATATAAGTATCAAGGAGTGATACTCGACCCTGTCAGCAGCGGCACCAACCATCACTCCATCGTGGAATACGAAGGCAAATGGTGGATGTTCTATCACAACAGCGACCTCTACCTCTCACGCAACCCACAGGCAGGAAAAGAAAGAGGATTCCGGCGTTCAGTCTGTGCCGACAGGCTACATTATCGCAAAGACGGAACCATCAAAAAAGTCCGCATGACGAAATAACCCTGTCCTTACTGCTACCACCTTCATAGCAGGGGTTTTATATACTTTCTTCATAACACGTCCTCCTTATTATTTTTGATAGATTTTCTTTCCGTTCTTTATCACGATTCCCTTGTAGTTGCTGCCTACACGAATACCGTTGACGATGTACAGGTTATCGTTATCGTTATCGTTATCGTACGAAGTTATACCTGTTGTAGTACCATCATCAAAATCAAACACAAATGCTTTTGCACCAGATGCCAGTGTAAGATATGCCTTGTTGGCACCGATTTCCTTGCCTTTCCACTGATAGAAGCCTACGCCACTCTCTCCGTATGACAGGGCGTAAACATTGTCTTCTGCACTTTCTATGCCTTCCTCCGTTCCTGATAGTGCGTTGCCATCTTTTTTTGCAGCCTTGTTGCACGATGGCATCAGGATGATATCGCTCTTGCTGGCTCTCAATATCACTGGCTCTTCCTTATGGATGGTTTCACCGATGTTGGTCATCTTCAACTGTTTGCCTTCCACAGTTCCTGCGTATGCCGTTACGCTCTTATCTTTCGGCAACTTGTACGCTCCTTTGTTGGTAAAAAACGTAGAGTAGTAGTTCGCTTCGTTCTTCGGATCTTGGTTGGCGGTTAGCTTGAAAGCATCCTTGAACTCAATGGTAACGTTTCCCTTGTCGAGGTCGAGCGTACCCTTTGTTTCTCCACCGACCTTGATAGAGCCTGTTCCGTTGTCAAAATTTACTGATACATTGTCAGTCAGCAAATAGCTATCGTCCAGGTCTGTTCCAGAAAACAGCACTGCTGTTTCCGTTGTCTGTGCACAGAGCATCACCGAACACATCAATGATGCTGCAAAAATACTTGTTCTTTTCATTGTTGTATTTTTATTATGTTGTTTTTTATTTCTTGATAAATTCCACCTTATCGGGGTTGATGAGGGTCACACTTTTCCTCCCCTTAGTAACCACTACAGCAGGACCAGCAGTGCCTTCGTGGTCGGTAGGTAGTTCGTTCTTTGCGCGTTTGTAGCCAGCAGCATCGCCTGCGGTTTCACCGGCAGCATAGCCGTTGTTGTAAGCATCGATAAGGTCATAGACCACCGTTACATAGCTTTTGCCGTTCAATTGGCTTGTCAAGTCAGTATTGCCATCATGCTCAATCACATCGGTAGGATTTTCACTTTCCCCTGCTTTTACGATACATCTTGTAGTCACGAAGATATTTCCAGGGCCATCAGCAGCATCTTCACCCTTACCGATGCCAGAGGCATCTCTATTACCAATGGCAGTAACGAAGCCGCCCGTGATGGTAATGTTACTACCAACGCCATTACAGCCTCCGCCTATACCTGCACCAAATTTTTCACCTTCAGTTGCATACGTCAATGTAGTAGTTATCACCCTACCGTCATTAATAGTGATGAATGAGCCGTTACCCATTTTTCCGCCACCTATACCAGCTGCACCAACTCCACCAGTTACTTCAACCGTACCTCCATTGATGGTGATATTATAACCGTTACGAGGATGCCTATTGTCCTCTCCATATCCACCACCAATACCAGCACCGCCAATATAACTACATGATGCTCCCACAACACCGCCATTGATGGTGATATTATAGCCAGAAGCATTCATTCCGCCACCTATACCAGATGCGCCACCAGAGGATTCAATGTTACCACCGTTAATGGTGATGTTGGAACCATTTTGTTCTCTTCCACCACCGATGCCGGCTGCCGTTACTCTTCCGTCTGCAATAAGCTGACCGGATTGAGCGGTTTGACCATAGATAGTAAGCGAGTTGCCTTCACCAGATACTTGGATACCAGGGTCGGAATGATCTCCTCCCGTTGCCGTCAGTTTTGCCCCATCGGCAAGGATAAGATGCACGGTACCATTGCAGACAGCCCCCTTTGATAGTGTTACGTCAGCACCATTGACGACATACCAACCAGCTGTCCAGGTAACTATGTCGGAAGTGCTCTCAACTACAACAGCGTCAGCCTCGCCAGTTTTCCACTCTTTAATACCTTTGGCAACATTCCCATCGTTATATTCAGGATAAATATAAGTTATCTTTTCTGCGTGTGCAAGCCCTGCGCTCAACATCAAGAGGACGATGATTGATAATAAAGTTCTTTTCATTCCTAAGTTTCTAATTGTCAAAAAGCCTATTGTTTCCCGAAGGCCACTTTGCCGGGGGTTATCAGGCACACTATACCTTTGTCTCTTTACATTGTAAAATATATTGTATTCGTTAGAGTGTAAATGCACGTTTTTAACGACTGCAAAAGTAATGCATTTTCCCAACATACACAAATTAATTTGCATTTTTTTATTTCGTTAACCCTATTAGTCCGATTTTGGCGTTATCTTTGGCAATATTCTAACCTAATATTCGCATCTCGACTTTACCTTATCTCAACTTCATATAAGCCTTAACTCAAGCAGATATTCGATTCATCTTCAATCAATATTCGATTCTTATTCGATTGTTCTTAGATTATTAATCGAAGAACAATCGAACATCAATCGAAGAACAATCGAAGAACAATCGAATATGTAGTAGTGATAAGGCGGAGAAAAGGTTATGATAAGGTAGAATATTTACATTGTCCGGTTATGTTAAAACCCGAATCGACAATTTACGCGAAACGGGGTTGGAATAATGTTCACTCAAGCATTTTTTTAAATTCACACCATTTTTATCTTAATTATTTGAAATTTTTTCGTAAAAATTTGGTTTTGCGTTTGGTTTGCACTAAATTTGCGCCAAAAGTAATAAACCTCAAAATTATGAATACAGAAACAGAATATCTTTGTGGTTTGAAAAGAGAGGATTTTCAAACCACTATAAATGGAAAAAAGACAGACTTATTTGTGCTAAAAAACTCTAAAGGTCATGAGGTAGCTATTACCAATTATGGTGGTGCAGTAGTTGCCATAATGGTTCCTGACAGGAATGGGAATATTGCCAATGTTATTCAAGGGCACGATAATATTCAGGATGTGATTGCAAGTCCTGAACCTTATCTATCAACTCTTATCGGAAGATTTGGCAACCGTATCTGTAAAGGCAAATTCACCCTTAACGAAAAGGAATACCAACTTGCCATCAACAATGGAGAAAATTCTCTGCATGGCGGTCCAACGGGTTTCCATACAAGAGTTTGGGAAGCACAAAAACTCAACGATAATAGTATTGCTCTACTCTACACATCGGCATACGGTGAAGAGGGCTTCACTGGCGAAGTGAAAGTATGCGTAGAATATACCTTTACTGACAATGATGAGTTTATTATTGAATATCTTGCCACAACAAACAAGAAGACAATCATAAACCTCACTCATCATGGATATTTTTCTTTGGCTGGCATTGCCAACCCTACCCCTACCGTTGACAGCCAGATTTGCGAACTCAATGCTGATTACTATCTCCCAATTGACGATACACAGATTCCAACTGGTGAAATACGACTTGTAGCAGGTACTCCTTTCGACTTCCGCAAGCCTAAGGCAATAGGTCAGGATATTGATGCCGACGATGAGCAGATTCGCAATGGCGCTGGTTACGACCATTGTTTTGTTCTTAACAAAAAAGAAGAAGGAGAATTGAGCTATGCTGGTAAAATCACTGAACCTAATTCGGGACGTACAATGACGGTATATACTACAGAGCCAGGTGTGCAGATGTACACCGACAACTGGGCAAATGGTTACCCTGGTCAGCATGGTGCTACATTCCCACGCCGTAGTGCTGTATGCCTTGAATGTCAGCATTTCCCTGATTCCCCAAATCATCCTTATTTTCCATCTGTGGTATTAAAGCCATATAGGAAATACAAACAAAAAACCATCTATGCTTTTGGTGTTGAATAACCTATTACATATTTACAATTTACAATTTACAACTTACAATTTACAATTTTGTGAATTTATAATTTTGTGAATTCATAATTTGAGCGTAATCATTGAAACTTGCGAGAGTTGGATTATCATATACTTAAAAAACTAATAATAAATGGATATTGATTTTGTAAGAAGCCGTTTCATCAAGCATTTCGACGGCAAGACAGGAAATATTTATGTAGCTCCAGGAAGAGTAAACCTGATAGGTGAGCATACTGATTATAATGGTGGATTTGTAATGCCGGGTGCAATTGATTCTGTTGTTATGGCAGAAGTACGTCCAAATGGTACCAACAAAGTGATGTGCTACGCGATGAACCAAAAAGACAGAGTTGAATTTGATGTTGACGATCCTTTAGGTCCAACCACGACATGGGCACGCTATATTTATGGTGTGGTAAGAGAAATGAAACTGAAAGGCGTTGACGTAAAGGGATTCAACACTGCATTTTATGGTGGTGTGCCTTTCGGAGCTGGTATGTCGTCCTCGGCAGCACTGGAAAGTTGCTTCGCTCTTGCCATAAACGACTTGTTTGGTGGAAATAAGGTCAGCACACTCGATATGGCTCTTGTTGGACAGGCTACGGAACATAAATATGTTGGCGTGAACTGTGGTATTATGGACCAGTTTGCAAGCGTTCATGGCAAGAAGAATCATTTGATGAAACTTGATTGCCGCAGCATGGAATATGAGTACCTGCCATTCAATCCTGAAGGATATAAGGTTGTATTGATTGACTCAATGGTGAAGCACGAATTAGCATCTTCTGCCTATAACAAACGCAGAGAAAGTTGTGAGAATGTGCTTCAAGCCATCAAATCGGAATATCCATCAAAGAAAATTGAATTGTTGCGCGATGTGGATTGGAATATGCTGAAAAGCGTACAACATCTTGTAAGCGAAGAGGATTACAAACGTGCAAGTTTCTATATCGGTGAACTTGACCGCGTTGCTGGAGTTGCAGAAGCTTTGCAGGAAGGCAATTATGAGAAAGTCGGAAAACTGATGTATAAAACCCACGAAGCTTTGAGCAAAGAATATGAAGTAAGTTGTGAAGAACTGGATTTCCTCAACGAAATTGCAAAAGCGAATGGTGTTACTGGTTCGAGAGTAATGGGCGGTGGATTTGGCGGTTGCACAATCAATCTCGTTAAAGAAGAACTATACGACCAGTTCATTTCTGATGCCATAAGCAAATATAATGAAAAATTTGGAAAGAGACCAAATATTTATAATGTAGTAATTTCGGATGGAGCACGCAAGATTTGCTAAATTATTACAGGCTCTGATAATGGTAGTCATCACAATTACCATTATCAGTTGTAATGGTAGCCGCACGGATAGCAATCAGAATTGGATTGATTCTGATAGTATTGCTCGCGCCAAAATGGATTCACTCGAAGCTTTGCTCGACAGCACTATGCCTCATGGAGCCGACGAGTTGTTTAATGACTTCTTTTTCAACTTTGCCAGCAACAAGCGGCTACAGAAGGAACGTATGACTTTGGACAATGACCATTGGACATACAACGCATTTTTCATGGAGCAGGGGTACTACACTCCTATTTTTGATAACGAGTATCAGCTGATACTACAGAACGATACCAATGTGACAAAGGCTGTTGTGGAGAAAATCTTCCTGAAACTTAATAGCATCAAGCAATATACGTTTCATCAGATAAAGGGGTATTGGATGCTGACTGACATTGACACTATGAAAATCAGCGAAAGCCCTAATGGTGATTTCCTGCATTTCTATTATAAATTTGCCAATGACAACAAGTTCCAGATTCAAAGTCTGAACAATCCTGTGAAATTCATCGGACCTGATCCTGATAATGATTTCGACAACCTTGAAGGCGAAATACAACCAGAGACATGGTCTGCCTTCTGCCCTGATTTGCCGAAAGACTGTCTTTATAACATTATCTATGATGACAAGAACGGCTCTGATTTGAATAAAAAAATTTTTGTTATCAACGGTATTGCAAACGGTCTGGAAATTCGCCTGAGTTTTGAACGCGACATGAAGAAACATTGGAAACTCACCAAGTTTGAACAATGAAGATTTACGAGGACTATAGTCTGCTGCAGCACAATACTTTCGGCATAGACGTAAAGTGCAATAAGTTTATTGAATATGATTCAATCGACGATTTGGACAAAATACGTGAATCTCTGACAGGGAAATTCTTGTGTATTGGGCATGGCAGTAATCTGCTTTTCACACATGATTATGAAGGGACTATATTGCACTGCACAAAAAAGGGAACGCGGATTAACCCACAACCCACAACCCACAACCCACAACCCATATTCATCGAAGTTGGAGGTGGTGAGGTTTGGGATGATGTAGTTGACTGGTGTGTGCAACATGGATATTATGGTACGGAAAATCTAAGTTTGATTCCAGGTGAGACTGGAGCCGCTGCAGTCCAGAATATAGGAGCATACGGTGTTGAGGCAAAGGATGTCATTGCATTCGTTGATGCGTATCATCTGCCTACTGGAAAATTCAGGAGATTCTCTAACGAAGAATGCAACTATTCCTATCGCTCCAGCATTTTTAAGACTGATTATAAAGGACAATATGCCATATTGTCTGTAACATTGAAATTAGATACCGTATTTACCCCTATACTTGAATATGCAGGACTTAAGGAACAATTCTCCAGTAACGCTGCAATTACTGCAAGAGAGATTCGGGAAGTAATTATTAACATCCGAAATTCAAAATTGCCTGACCCTAATATAACAGGTAATGCTGGAAGTTTTTTCAAGAATCCTGTTGTTGATCAATCCGTATTCAACGCATTGCTTGTGGAATATCCGAATATGCCGCACTATGATGCTGAAAATGGAGTGAAAATTCCTGCAGGATGGATGATTGACCAGTGCGGATGGAAAGGAAAAAATCTTGGCAATGCAGGCGTATATGAAAAGCAGGCTTTGGTTCTCATTAATAAGGGAAATGCTTCAGGAAATGAAATTCTGGCACTATGCAAGACAATCCAAAACGATGTAAAAGACAGATTCGGAATTGTTATTGAACCTGAAGTAAACATTATCTAATGTTAAATAAAGTTAGAAAAACGCATAAAATTTTGTTTCTTTTCTTAGAATACATTATTTTTGCAACGTGTTTTTCATAGTATTAGATTTAAGGTTAACAAGTCAGGAGTGCAGCGGCACTCCATTTTTTTTTATAAAACCGCAAAATAATTTACAATTTAATTGCGATTTTACCCACAATCAGGGCGTATCCCACATAACCTCGAATGATTAAAAAATCCTAATTATTAATTATTAATTATCAATTATTAATTTAAAAAACGAAGTTTTTTGTATCTTTGCAGCATAATTCAAGAATAATATGATATTAGAAAAAATAGCACAACTTCAAGCAGAAGTTAATGGACTTACAGCTGAGAATGCTGAGCAGATAGAAGCTCTTAGATTGAAATACCTTAGCAAGAAAGGTGCCATAAATGATTTGATGGCTGATTTTCGCAATGTACCAGCGGAACAGAAGAAAGAAGTTGGTATGAAAATCAATGAACTAAAGCAAAGTGCCTTTGCCAAGATAAACGCCCTAAAAGAGCAATTCGAGACTAAAGATAGCACTGATGACAATATTGATTTGACACGTAGCGCATATCCTATACAATTAGGCTCACGCCACCCTCTGACAATAGTCAAGAACGAAATTATAAACATCTTTGGTCGTATGGGATTTTCTTTGGCTGAAGGTCCTGAAGTTGAAGACGACTTGCACGTATTTACAAAGCTCAACTTTGCTGCCGACCACCCTGCACGTGATATGCAGGATACGTTCTTTGTTGATGTCAACGAAGACGTAGTGAAAAACATTATCCTTCGCACACATACAAGTAGCGTTCAGGCTCGCGTGATGGAAAGAACCCAACCGCCTATCCGCGTTATCTGCCCAGGACGTGTATATAGAAACGAAGCTATCAGTGCTCGTGCACATTGTTTCTTTCATCAGATTGAAGGTCTGTACATAGATAAAGATGTGTCATTTACTGACTTGAAGCAAGTGCTACTTACATTTGCACGTGAAATGTTTGGAAACGATACCAAAATCCGCTTGCGCCCATCCTACTTCCCATTCACAGAACCAAGTGCTGAGATGGACATCAGTTGCAATATTTGCGGTGGCAAAGGTTGCGGATTCTGCAAGCATACTGGATGGGTGGAAATTCTTGGTTGTGGAATGGTTGACCCTAATGTGCTTGAGGCTTGTGGTATCGACAGCAATGTATATACAGGATATGCCTTCGGACTCGGTGTTGAACGCATAACAAATCTTAAATATCAAGTAAGCGATTTGCGTCTGTTCTCAGAAAACGATGTGCGCTTCTTAGAAGAATTCACAGCAGCCCACTAACCACTTCAGGTGAGTTTGTACAACAATAAAAAGGTGTGCTCTGAAGAACACACCTTTTTATTGTTGTTTATTGAAACCGTTTTTGTGTTTTCCAAATTGGTTTCCAAAACCTTTTGTCATATTTCTAAGAAAATATCTACGATATTCGTCTTCTGCATGGATTACCCAAAACACTTTCTTTGCAGGCAAAACCTTCAGGAATTTTTTATGGTATGTCAACTGTAATTTCTTAAGTGACAAATCTATCTTATCATATTCTTCAATAGCCTTCTGAAAATCCTCATCAGTCTGCGGCATTTTCATCCCTTTGCGCTGGTTTTTGTAAAGCTCACGCTCCTTTTCCTTCATCTCATCAAACAATGGAAAGAATGCCTTTGCCTCGTCAGCCGTGAGTTGCGCCTTTTTGCTGATATAATTATGCAAATCATTGGTAAACTGTTCTGGATTGAACTTTTTCATTCCTGGCTGAGCAGATAATCCTATGCTCAACATACAGCAGAATACTATAACAGCAAGTCTTAGAATATGATAATTAGTTCCCATTATTTACTATTTATTTACTACTTTTTTTACTCCTCTGCCATGCAAGCATACAAATCACCATTATCAAGCATAGCATAGTCCATAACATCGTCTATGTATGAATCATTGAATTGCCATTGCGCCTGCGCTTCTGTATTGGTAGTATTTTTCCCAATATAAACATTTATTGAGAATATTGCAATAAGTGCACAAGCTACAGCTGCAATGTAAGGACGCAAAACACGGAATACCGACTTGCGATTGTTGCGAGAATGCCGAATAGATGACATTACATCCGACGATACTTTATCAAAGTAACCTTCAGGTACTCTAAAATGGTTTTCGCGGCCACACTTTTCTAATATATATTTTTCTTCTGTCATAACTATTGTTACTTCTACATGATTCACGGATGTACTAATCTATTTCTATAACATCATAAATTCTTGGTAATATGACGTACTATTATTAAAAAGGTTTAATCGTTGGTTTTAATATAATTAGATATCTTTTGCACAGCTATATGATAGGATGCTTTCAGTGCTCCTTCTGATGTGCCGGTGATTTCACTTATCTTGCTATAAGGCATCTCGTCAAAATAACGCATATTAAAAACTGCCTTTTGTGCAGGTGGCAGCAACGATATTGCTGTTTGAAGCTTCACCTGTATATCATCGCCATCAAAATATGGATCGGATTTCAGTGTATTAGCAACAATAGCATATTCAGCATCTGCACTTACACCGTTAAAATTCTTTTGTTTTCGCAGAAAGTCTATACTTTCATTTATCGCTATACGGTAAAGCCAAGTAGATAGTTTTGCATCGTTGCGAAATTCATCTATTTTACTCCACGCTTTCAAAAAAGTATTCTGCAACAAGTCATTTGCATCTTCATGATTATTCACAAGACGACGAATTTGCCAGTATAAAGGTTCGCTGTATTGATTAACAAGTTTTTCGAAATCCTTTTCACCCATAAGACAAAAAAAATTAGCCATTCGGCTAATTATTTGATGGTAACTTTTCTAACAAGTTTACCTACCTTTAAAATATAACAACCTTTGGAAAGATTAAGTTCAACTTTCTTATCGCTGCTATCAATTTTAATTTTTTCTACTGGTACACCTGTGATTTTGTATATCTCTAAATACAGACCTTGTGCACCTGTAATTCTTACAGATGTCTGCGACACATTTATAGAAACAGCACTTGCAACGTCACTTTCGATGCCATCACCTGGCATAAAAGCCTGTGACGCAACGGCTGAACCCATGAACAGCGCACCTGCCAAAATCAGTTTATATATACTTTTCGACATAGATATACACTTTCTACGCGGCAAAGATAGTGAATAATTTTCATATATATTGCATATCACCACTATTTCCCCTGATTTTTTAAGAATATTTAACCCCCCATCGGGCATTAATAAAAAAAGAAGCTGTGCCAAATGACACAGCTTCTTTCCCTATTTTCATTCAGTATTTTCTATACTGAAATCTATTCTTTACTTGCAAAGATACTTCTTGCCGTTTACAATGTAAACATTACCCTTTATTGGGTTCATTACCTTGCGACCATTCAAATCGTAAGTTCCTTCACCGAAGAACTGAGCGTTCTTTGCAGAGATGTCATTGATTCCTGTTGGATCATTGCTACCAGTATATATCTGACCTTCAGGGATAACTACTATTGACTGCAAACGGAAATCCTGAGGAGCCTTGAAATCAAATTCACCAGTTGCTGTTACAACTACCTGATATGACTCGTATGTACTACCCCAGTGGAAGTCGAATGATGCAGGGTCGCAGTTATTGAATTCCAATGTACCTGATGTAGAAGGTGCATAACCAACGAACTTGATAGTATCTTTTTCACCTACATTCGGAATGTAGAATTCTGCACCCTTCTGGATCTGGATATACTCGTAATTCTCTGAACCATCACCTACCAATATCTTCCATGCGTCTGCTGTCCAAACAAGACCTTCTGCGAAGCTAAGTTTGTGAGCACCATCTGAAGTAAGCTCTTCGTCATCAAGAGACTTCTTGAAGAACATACGATAGTCACCTGTACCTTCCCAGTATTCTGAATGTGACTTCATTGCAGCATAGTCGTCTGGATAAGCTGTTGCTATTTTGCTGAAGTCCCATTCACGAATTGTTGTTACAGGAACAGATACTTCTCTTACCTTAATAACAACCTGAGTTGAGGCTGCATAAGTATAGTCTGTTGCTGCAAGAGTTGCAGTGATGACTGTCTTACCTGCGCTTATTGCTGTAAATTTGCCATCTTCTGATACGATACCTACCTCAGGATTACTTGATGTATAAGTAATAGCTGCACCTGAATTTGTGTAATCAAATGTCAATTCTTTTTCGGTGTCACCTACGTGCATGATTGTTGATTCGCCTGCAAACTCTATGGTAGCTTCTTCGCGAACTACTTTCTGTACATAGATCCAGTCGAGACCGCCACCATCTACTGTCAGACCCTTCAGATAGAGCTTGGTGTCTTTTGTGATAGTGAATTCTGGACTCTGGTATGACTGTACATAACCGTAGATTGCTGCCTTGAATAATGTATCTTCACCAATGAACAAATCGTAAGTTTCTTTCTGAGCAGCTGTTGTTGCCTGAGCAAACTGCATGCCTACGCGGTAGGTTCCTGCTGGGAGGGTTACGATTTCTGCCATTTCGTTCAGAGCAGGAGCACCTGCCTTACCGTATGAGCAACGTACATACTGGTTTGGAGCTGCACATGCCTCTGGCCAGATTTCTTCACCTTCCTTATAATATACAATGTCTTTCAGCTTGTTGTACTTGCTACCGGCTGTTACATTCATTATTGTGTAATTGTCGGTGTATTCAACTGTTTCTTTTGTTGCAGTGGTGATTGTGAATTCCTTGTTGAAGGTCTTTGCTACATACTTTCCAGCTGGGCAAGTCCACAATACATCATCTACCTTTACGAACTGAGGATAAGCTACGCTTACCAACTCGCCTTCCCACTGCTCAGCAAACGTGTCGCCTGGTTTTGCGTATGGAGTGAAGTCGAATTCATAGCCTTCAGGAAGACCTGTTGACTTGACTGTATATTTCAGCATTGCAGCATCGCGATAAACCAGAGTGATTACGTTAGCTGCTGAATCTTCAGAAGCTACGATTGCAGTGTTACCTTCCTTATAGATATACTTCATTGTATTGTCTGCTTTGAAGAAGCTTGCCATGTCGGCTGAAGATGCTGTTACTTCTGTTCCTACTGTTGTGTTCAGTACTACTGGATCCTTCAGTACGGCACCGTCACCTTCGTGTACATAGTTCAATGTGTATGTTGTAGGAATGATAACAGGGAGGTCACCATCGATGATGTCGCGGATTACAACGTTGTCGATTGCGAAGGCTGCATTGTAGCGGCTTGTTGAGAACCAGAGCTGACCTACACCACCTACTGATGCAAATGAGTCGTTGGTCTTGAGTTGCTGCTTGTCAACGATTACTTCGCCGGTTGCCTTATCCTTGATTGAGAAGAATGTCAAACCATCCTTCCAAGAAAGCATGATTGAATACCAAGGAGCTTCATCATAGATTGCAGATGCTTCTGTACCTGCGAGTCCGGCTGTGCCAGGGAGTGTGATTGGATGATCTGTATCACCATTGAGAATCCACTGCTCTGTGCCAGCTTCTGCCACCTGCTTCATATTCAGAGTCATTGTTCCTGTCAATGTCCACTTGCTGAAGTTGTAGCTTGCACCTGCTGCACCTACTGTAAATTCTACACCGTTCTGACTATTACTTCCAACTGTACTGCGGAGGTGAATGTCGGCTGTCATTGTGAATGGAGTGCCTTCTGCGAGTTTCTCGCTGTATGCATTTGAGTACATACC
>JAZLKO010000014.1:0-19293 GCA_045597685.1 Prevotella sp. | reverse complement strand
TTGCCCTTGCCTGACTAAGCTGGAGAACCTTCTGTCTTGTAAGTCCAGCGTTGCCCTGGAATCCGTAAATCCAACCGACTCCATCATTGTTCCACTCCCCGGTCTTCCACGAGTGATTAGGGTAATCGATATAGATGAAACCGGTATTCAGTTCCACTTCTGCTCCCTTAATCTGGCAGACTCTCCTGTCATCACGTCTTACGACTTTGGCCTCCTTATAAAAATTGAAGAATTTTGAATAAGTATCCTGGAGCTGGCCCATCTCGCTGGTCAGCTGCGCCTTCGATGATGATAACTGGGCATCATTTTGAGGATATGGGGTCAGAGGGAAATATTCGATCCATTCCTCTTCTTCCATATTGTCAAGAGCCTGTATCATCCTTTGCTGGTAAAGCCCCGCCAGATGCACGGTCTTCATTACGATATCCAAATCAGCAAGACGGAAGTTTGTCCTTGCACCGTAGCCGTAGTGCTCCCACGGAACCGAGTTGTAGATTGCCTTGTCATAGATACGAGGGAAGCCATCGCCCAAGGCCGTGGAATAACCCTTCAGGAATTCCATGAATTCAATGACCTTGGTATGTGCCTGGTTTCCGTGCCTGTGCCATAGTTCAAGATTCTGGCACAAACGCTGCTCCAGTTCTTCCGCCGTGAGTTCCCACTCTTCACCCTTCGGAAATAGCGGTTCGCCCACAAGCACATATTCCTCATCAGGATGCTTCTCAAGGTACAATAATTTATTGAGGATGGTATCGACGGCAGGAAGATACTGATTGTTCTGAGTAAGAATCTTATTCGCCAACTCGCTGCGCTTGTTCTTTGCATCAAGCAGGTTTATTGTCTGCTGCTGAACGTAAACAGCCTGGACTCCTTGCATCACAGCATCAATCTGTTGTGAAATCATATCCAATTTCGCATCGATGATTTCCAACTTCTGCAATACTTGCTCGAAATAATACTCCATATTCCAAGAGAGGTCGTCAATCTTGTCGCTTACGCCTGTGATTGCGTCAAATAATTCCAAAGGGTTGAAAGGGATGATTGCCCTTGTTTGAGCCTTGGCCTGGGGTTCATCATTACTGAACGGGTCCTTCAGGAATTCCTCCGCACTCTTTCCTTCAAGTATAAGAGGCTCGGCAACACCGTCTGTCTCATCAAGCAGGAAGCCATAGTATGCCATTTCTTCCTCTTCGGATGCAAATTCGAAGGCAGAGGCAAATTCCGCATCACTGGAGGCTGTCAGAGACAAGTTGAGAATACCTTCCTTGCCGGTCTCGTCCTTGTAGGTACACGCCATCAGCTTGTTACCGATCATACTGAACTTGACATCGTCCATCCCATATTCCTTAGGGAAACTGAGTATGCCGCTTTCAATGTCCAGAGTAGCATCACCCCATACCGGTTCGTACAGGTGGATATCATAATAACAAACCTGAGCCTGGAGCTTCTTCTCGCCGGCAGTTTTCGCCATCCTCACGATATACACTTCGCCATTGTCCTCATAACCAGAGACCTCCTCTCCGTCAATCGAGGTTGTGGTTGACAGGGCCTTGCTTCCCGCCCAATAACTCACCTCGGGAAGGGCATCAGGGTTGATGGGGTTGATGGGGTCGATGGGCTCATTGTCCGACTTCGAACAAGCTGCAAAGAATGTCGCAACTGCCACAAAACATAGAATACTAAAAAAATACTTTTTCATTTACAACAATTTAATAGATTAAAAAATAATAGTTGAAATATCATTTGCAAAAATAAAAAAAAGTTATACCCCCCCTATACTTCTTAACATTTTTTCAATATAACCTTCCGTATTTAATAATTTTTAAGTCATCTCGTAACTATTCTATTGATGTTGATGCCAGATTTCGCTATTGGTATAGCCTTAATAGCAAGACTTTAGAATAGGTAAGTTGTTACGCCGACAACCGTAATTTATTAAAAAATCATAATTGTCAATTATCAATTATCAATTATCAATTAAAAAACAAAAGTTTTTTCCTATCTTTGCAGCGAAATATTTGTAAATTAGAATCACGGTTATACGGTTATACGGTTATACGGTTATACGGTTATACGGTTTTACGGTTATGCGGTTTTACGGTTATGCGGTTATGCGGTTTTACGGTTTTACGGTTTTCATTTTCGTTTTAGTTTTCTCCGCTTCGGCACAGACGAAAATTGGAGATTTTATTGAGTCACAGTCTTATAATGATGATAAGCAGGGTACTGAACGCAGGATGCAATATATTCCTGACGGGAATGACTTTGTATGCTATAATGGCAAGAATCGTTTTACTCGTGCATTATATGGCGGATATACTGATTTCCGTTTAGAGACAAGCGACATGCCTGTGTTTGCTACTTATAAGAAAGGAAACTACAGGAATATCGCTCTTCGTCTGAATGGTGTGCCACTGGATTCTGCACATTATTGTGAGGCTCGCTATTCTGCTGGCAAACGTATTTATCAATTGTCTGATGCCCGTTGGGGAAATGGGAAACTGGTTGTGACTGCTCTCGTGTCGCCAGATGCGGAATGTGCCATAATGAGTTTTGAAACTTCAGGATTTTCCGAAAAAGCAAATATGCAAGCCACTATTTCTGAGATACGCAACAAGAAATTGCATCGGAATGGTGATATGGGTGTAGAGAAGCCTGGCAGTTTCGAGGCAGGTAAACAGTTGCAGGTGCTTAACTGGGATGCTGCGGGAACCACTTTGCTCACCGCTGAGATTATTGACAAGGAAACCAGGGTGACAATAAACAACGATGAGTCCGTAATGCACTACAACCAAGCCTTGCAACATAGCGAGGTTTTGACATCGCAGATAACTTTTCTCACTCCAGATCCTTATATAAATACATTGGGGGCTACTCTCACTACTGCAGCTGATGGCGATTGGGATGGACGGACTTGGCTACATGGATGCATAGGCTGGCGGATGCCATTGGCAGGCTGGCGAGCAGGATATGTTGGTGATGTGTTGGGATGGAACGACCGTGCCGTAAAACATTTCAATGCATACGCTGCCTCTCAAGTGACAAACGTTCCACCGACAATACACCACCCTTCTCAGGACTCTACTCTCAATCTTGCAAGGGCAGAAAAGAAATGGGGCACACAAATGTATAGCAATGGCTATATATGCAGAAATCCAGAAAGAAACAATCAGATGCATCACTATGATATGAACCTCAACTATATTGATGAACTGTTGTGGCATTTCTGCTATGATGCTGATAAGGAGTATCTGAAAAAGATGTGGCCAGTAATAAAACTTCATCTGCAATGGGAAAAACGCAATTTTGACCCTGACGATGACGGCTTGTATGATGCCTATTGCTGTATTTGGGCAAGTGATGCACTTTATTATAATAGTGGTGCCGTTACTCATAGTTCTGCCTATAATCTTCGTGCATTCCGAATGGCTGCACGCATTGCCGAAATACTTGGTGAAGACCCCACATGGTATAAGCAGGAAGCCGACAAGACACAAAAGGCAATAAACAGCAGGCTGTGGTTAAAAGATAAAGGTGTATGGGCTGAATACCAGGATTTCATGGGATTCAAACGTACTCACGACGTACCAGCTTTATGGACTATTTATAGTGCGATAGATTGTGGGGCAGGGAATGCAGAACAAAACTATTCTGCAACTCAATGGATAGACAACAATATTCCTCATATCGCTGTAGATTGGATTGCAGATAGTGAGGAATTATCGGATAAGGGACCGTTCTTCACGCTCTCAACATCTAACTGGATGCCATATTCATGGAGCATAAATAATGTTGCTCCAGCGGAAATAATGCACACTGCTTTGGCTTATTTTGAGTCGTATCGCAATGAAGAAGGGTTTAAACTACTGAAAAGCAATATCCTCGACCAAATGTATATTGGTTCTTCGCCTGGTAACTTTGGTCAGTTGAGTTTTTATGATGCTGCGCGTGGGGAATGCTATCGTGATTTCGGCGATGTAATCGGCATTTCTTCAAGAGCATTAATACAGGGGCTTTATGGTATCGTGCCTGATGCTTTGAATGGGAAATGTGTTATTCGCCCTGGATTTCCAAAAGATTGGGACGTGGCAAGTATCAAAACACCTTATATAGATTATACTTACCAGCGCGAAGGTGACAGCATTACAATCTGGATTGAGCAGAATTTCAATCAGCCTTTACAAATCGTGCTTGATAACAAAGGCACCCTTTTTTATGGTACAAACGAAAAGGAACAATTCTTGAAATATAAAGAGGCTGACCTTGGTTTTTCTACCACTCCTTCATCGCTCATTACTCATAACTCACAACCGAACAACATAAGGGATTATGGCACGGCTTTGGATGATGTGAAATCGTCGGACATGAAATGTATCAACCTGAAAAAGTATTACAATAGTAATGTGGATGATATTTTCGAAAATAAATATCTGGCACCGCGTTCACCTTATACCACACTACAGATTCCTGTACAGGGAATAGGAGAATGGTGTCATCCTCAACTTACTTACGAAATTTCTGATTATGGTTTCCGCAGCATGTTGAAGCGTAATAGATTCCATGCTGTAGGTATTCCTTTCCAGTCGGATAAAAATGGCAATAACATAATATATACATCTTTGTTCGACAATTATCCTGATTCTGTGACTATTCCTATACAGGATAATGCTTCTCATGCCTATTTGCTTATGGCTGGAAGCACTAATCACATGCAAAGTCATATTGCAAACGGCAAAGTCTTTGCAACGTATGAAGACGGCAGTACAGATGAGCTGATATTGGAAAACCCATATAATTGGTGTCCTATCGAGCAAGATTATTATATAGACAATAAAGCCTTCAGTGTAGGCAATGTTCCACAGCCTTATCGTGTGCACTTGACTTCGGGCAAGGTTAGCCGTAATTTAGGAAAGGACCTGAACATTAAAGGTGTATATGGGCGTGAAATCAAAGGTGGTGCTGCGGAAATACTGGATTTGAAACTGAATCCAGAAAAGACTTTGCAGTCAATAACAATATGCACGCTCTCAAATGATGTAGTAATAGGTTTGATGTCGTTGACGCTACAAAAATAAAATACTGGTTTTCAGGGGCAAAAAAAATGTTAATAATATAAAAATGTCCGCCGAAAGTTGCTATAACTTCAGATTTATTTGTACCTTTGCCATGTCAATCAGATTTTCGCTTGATTTTTATTCATGACACAAAGTTAGGTAAAACCTCTTATATAGTAAAATACAAGTATCAAAAACACTATCAAAAATGAAAAAGATTTTTAGAATTTTATGCTTTACTGCAGTTGTCCTTACAATTTTATCTTCCTGCCGTGACAACAAAAAATCAGGTTATACTGAATTGGATGCCTGGGCTGAGCAGATTGTTGCCGCCAAACGCGCATCTATGGGATATCCGGTCAACCAGAATATCCATTTAGACCGTTTCTACAATTGGTATCTTGCCCACAATTTGGAAAACGTTGGATTAAACAATGTCGGTGATCCTTTTGGAGAGTCCGGAGGCTTGCTTGGTGCCCACAAATTTGAGCGTGAAGTGATAGAATATTTTGCTCCATTTTATGACTACGACCTTGACAACCTTTGGGGCATAGTCACCAACAGCGGTACGGACGGCAACAACCACGGCATATATTTCGGTGTCAATTATCTAAAAAACCTCACGGGTGAGATGCCGATTATGTATGTTTCCGATGAGGCCCATTACTCAAATCCTCGCATTGCCGACCTCCAGAATCTCGAGCTCCGGTTTGTAAAGAGCGACCCTATGGGCAGAATGCTCCCCGAGGAATTGGAAAAAGTCCTTGACCCTACCCGTCCATGCCTAATGGTTTATGCAATGGGTTCCACGTTCAAGGGTGCAATCGACGATATGGAGGCTTTGAATGCCGTGCTTGACGCTCATCCCGAAATGAAGGTTTACAGGCATGTTGATGCTGCATTGTTCGGTGGCTATCTGGTGTTTACAGAACACAAGGATATGGTCAGCGCAAAAAAATACCGCATCAATTCTATGGCAATCAGCGGACATAAGTTTTTCGGACTTGATGACCCAGCAGGTTTTTTCCTTACCACTCGCGAAGTCTATGACCTCCAGGACAACAATTCTGTGGCTTACTTGAATGGTGATATGAAAATGATAAACTGTTCCCGCTCAACTTCCAGTGTGTTGAAATTCTGGTGGATGATTCATGAGATAGGCGAGGCGCAGTGGAAACAGCAAGCTGCCGCAATTCTGGAGAACACCAAATATTTCAAGGAACAGCTCGACAAAATCGGTTATCCGAACTGGCTGAACGAGTACAGCAACACGATTTTCTTCAAACGCCCTTCAGACGAAATCTGCAAAAAATATATGCTTGCTCATAATTACGACGAGCAATTCGGCGGAGACCTTTCCCATCTGGTCGTGATGCAACACGTGGACAAGGCGCTGATTGATGAATTCGTAAAGAATCTTCAAGACTGAAGATTTTATTTATACAACCACCTTATATGAGAAATGCTTACTCGGCGCAATTGAAAATTTCCGTGGAAGCGAAGGGATAAAAATATCTCCCTTTGAGAGTAAAAAATGTGTAATAGGTTATAAGGTTTTCGATTTTAACCCACAACCCATAATCCACCCATCGACCCTTCAACCAGCTCAGGACAGGCGAAACCGGCAACTGGCGACAAAGAGCTTATCCTGAGCTTAATCGAAGGGAAGAGAGAGCAGAGAGATGCTTGCATAGACTTTGCCGAGTCGCGAGAGAGGAAGACAAAGTCTGACAAAAATAAAATCATTTTAATCTTATTCAAAAAGGATGAGTAGTTACTATCGCTTGCTATTCACCTATACTAAAGTCTTGTTATTAAGGTTTTCAAGTTTCGCTTTAACTTGAATAGTATTACCATCCACAACTATTTGCGAAAAATTGAAAAATTTGTTGGAAAAATTTGGATATATTTCTGAAATGCATTAATTTTGCAGTGTTTATGAACACACGAATTATGAATTTCAAGATAAACTATCATACGGTTTGGGGTGAGAACATTGCCATCAAGGCTGATGGGTATGAGGGATTGATAATGCTCTCGTGTGTTGATGGTATGACGTGGACTGGTTCTGCAGATTTACCTAATGGCACTCAATATCGCTACTGTGTGGTGAGGGATGGGCAGATTACGCGAATAGAACAGGCTTGCTTGCCGCATGTGGTGAATGGGAGCCACGATATTAACGATAGTTGGACAGAGCCTCAGCGTATTGCTGGTATTGCCGTTCCTGTGTTTGCTCTACGCAGTAGGGGAAGTCAGGGAGTCGGTGATTTCGGTGACTTGAAAATGCTCGTCCGTTGGGCTGACAGAATGGGATTGAAGGCTATTCAGATTTTGCCTATAAATGACACCACCCATTCTGGAACATGGAAGGATTCCTATCCATATAATAGCATTTCAACTATTGCCCTGCATCCGATGTATTTCGATTTAAGGCAATTCGCAGAGCATAATCAGGAATCAGGAATTTTTCCAACAACTACTTATCTTGTAAAAAATGAATCGGAAGAAGCTTTTTTGGACTACGAACTGGTCAACACACTGAAACGCAAAGCAATTACCAGAATTTTTGAAAAGGAGGGGAATGCTGTTCTGGCTACAGATGATTTTAGGGATTGGTTCGGAAAGAATGCATTTTGGCTAAAGCCATACGCGCTGTACAGAATAACGAATGTGGTATATTCATTTCTTGCCAGCTATGGCGAAGAGCTGTATTACTTTACTCAATACATTCTGCATCTTCAATTAAAAGATGTTTCCGACTATGCCAAATCGCTTGATATAATGTTGAAGGGAGATATTCCTATTGGTGTGAGCCGTGATAGTGCCGAAGTGGCAGCATATCCTTCGTTTTTCAATATGGATGAGAGTACGGGAGCTCCGCCTGATGCGTTTTGCGATGATGGGCAGAACTGGGGATTCCCAACCTATAATTGGGAGGAAATGGCAAAGGATGGTTATCAATGGTGGAAAAACCGTATGCACAATATGGCACAGTATTTCTCTGCCTATCGCATTGATCATATACTCGGATTTTTCCGTATTTGGGCAATACCAGTGAAACACAAGAGTGGATTGGAGGGTTACTTCTCGCCATGTCTGCCATATAAGGAAGAACCTGTGCAAGCTGCAAAACCACTGTTCATACATTTGAATAGCGGATATGTGCCAAGAATAGGTGCTAAAAAGGAATCCGCCTATCAGCAGCTGTCGGAAGAAGAACGGCGGTGGTTTGACGCTCTGTATGAGGATTTCTTCTATCATCGCCACAATCAGTTCTGGTATGATGAAGCGATGAAGAAATTACCTATACTGACATCGGGTAACCTTATGGTGTGCTGCGGTGAAGATTTGGGCATGATTCCTGAATGTGTGGCTTGGGTTATGAAACAGCTTAATATCCTGTCGCTCGAAATGCAGACAATGCCGAAGCAATATGGTGTGGAGTTTGGCAACCCGAAGGATAATCCTGCCATGTCGGTATGCACTATTTCGTCGCACGACACACCATCCATGCGTGGCTGGTGGGAAGAAGACTATCAAAGGGCACAGCGCTACTACAATCAGGTATTGCATTTAGAAGGCGAAGCCCCACAACAGGCTCCAGCTTGGATATGTGAACGGATAATATGCGAACATTTGGCATCACCGTCATACCTCTGCATACTGACACTTCAGGACTGGCTTTCAATCAATGAAACACTCCGTCATCCTGATGCTCAGTCGGAACGCATAAACATTCCAGCCAATCCACGACATTATTGGCGTTGGCGTATGCACAGATATTTAGACGATTTTCTTGCAGAGAGCGGAGAGGCAGAATCATTCAATCTTCATATCAGGCAATTGGTTGCCGCATACGGCAGAAAAATCACAAAACCATGAAATAAACTTTAAAAAAAATTAATTGTTAACCATAACACAGAACTTTTTTTGTAATTTCGCGACAAATTAAAAACAAAATCGCATGAAAAAAATACTATTTGTTATTATTGCAATTATCGCATCGGGTAATTGTTTTGCTCAAACAGTTACAATCAACAAGGATTACATCCTGATTGGTACAAAGAAAATTGAGAAAAATTCTGATTTCAGTATTGACAAGTCATTCCATCTCAGTGAGGTGAAAATCGGTGATTCCAAGGATGGAGAAAAACGCTTCTTTGTGGTAAAGGAGGATGAAAAGCAGATATTGAAGACAAAGGCTGCGATAAAAGAATCGTCTGATATTGACCTTGAACTTACTCCAGGAAAAGTGTATAAGTTTGAATGGAAAGAGAGTTTCAGATTCACAACTGTTCAAGGGAAGCCTGACGTTGTGGAAAAGGAGGCGGACAAACAAGTGGTAGAAGAACAATCAACAAAAGAAGAAGAACCTACAAAAGTTGAAACTAAAGTAGAAACTGCAAGCACAGATAATCAATTGGTTGATAAGGTTGAAATTCCTGAGACGGTTACCGATAATGGTGGCGGCACAGTTAATAGCTATTTTATATGGAACCTCGTACTTACAGTTGGTCTGCTACTTTTGGCTATTTTTATCTTCTTGAATAATACAAAAATCAAGAATGTACTGAAACATAGAAAAGCCATGATTGATGACTTGAGAGAACAACTGAGCAATTCTTCTTATAAAACTTCTTCTCTTGACAATGGTAATCTGAAAAAACAGGTAGAGGAAATAAAGAACGAAATGAAGCGTGATTTAAAGGGTGTACTGAAAAACGAATTGGCAAACGATTTGAAAGCAGGACTTAAGAATGATTGGGAGGATAGCTTGAAGAAATTATCTGCCGAAATAGATGCTCTGAAGTCAGAAGTAGATTCAAAACTTGAAGCACTGTCCACCCTTCGACAGGCTCAGAAACCGACCGCAAAATCAGAAAGCAGGCCGTCGCTTCAATCAGAAATAGCACATAGCAGAGGACATCAGAATGATGCTTTAAGTTCTATACAGTTTGGGAAAAGCCAACGCTTTAATAATACCGAATCACAGAAACCATCGGTTGTTGAAGTACAGACACCTGTTGATAAACCAGACGAACCACAAAAGCCAACAGAAAAGCCTGTAAGCGAAGCACCTGTGAAAATTGGCTGGAACATGCAAGATGATGATGCTGAAGTGAAAACTGAACAGGAGTCAGAAGCCATTGTTACTCCACAAGTCGCTCAGAAATCATCGTTTAATCAAGAACGGAGTATCTGGGATATAGATGACGATGAAAACCATCCTACTTCACAACCTTATACTCGTCCGACTTCACAACCAGCATTCACAACCAATACTGACAATGGAGCATCAATAAACTGGCTTGATTTTCCAGAATCAAACGATGGCTTTTTCAAACTTATGGGAGAGGATCCTAAGACTGGCAAGGCTATATTCCAGGCATATCAGGACTTTGAAACTGATGATTGTCTGTTTAAGGCAAGAATCTTTGACAATAGCAAGGCTGAATTTGACTTGATTTCACTCAGACGAGTGCAATACCTAAGCTATATTGGCGGTGCGATAAATAGTGTTGGTAGTTGTTCTTTGAAGGATGCCAATAATTACGGACTGGTTTCCAAGGGCTACGCGGAAAAGACTCCTGACGGATCATGGATGATAGTGCGTAAGGTTGAAATTGAGGTTTCAAAATAGTTTGGTCTCTGAATGAGCATACTATCATTTTTTCTTAAAAAGTACCCAGTGAGTTGTATTTATATACTCTTCATTTGGGTACTTTCTCTTTGTCCCATTTTTCCGCAGACGGGATTGGAAAACATAAGGTTCATCGACAAGTGGACTCACTTGGTGATGTATGCAGGTACCTGCCTGACCATCTGGATAGAATATCTGCGGCTACACGAGAAGATATGCAAACAGAAAATAGTGTTGTTTGCAATAATTTTACCTATTCTGATGAGCGCACTACTAGAATTACTCCAGACTTATTGCACTGGAGGCAAGCGAAGTGGTGAATGGGTAGATTTAGCCGCTAATGCCACGGGAGTGGTAGTGGCTGCACTTATTGGTGCTCTGTTTCTTTCAAAAAAGATTCACCCCAAACACTAAAAGGATATTGACGCAGATGCCCGTTGTAAAAACGTTTGTCGCCTGTGACTTCCTTGCCGATGAAATCAGGAATAACAAAATCTTCATCTTCGGATGACAATTCTATTTCTGCCATTACAAGACCCTGATTTTCTCCATAAAACTCATCAACCTCAAACACATGCTTGCCGCTGCGCACAAGATAACGAGTCTTGTCGATTATCCCTGGTTCACATAACAGCATCAGTTCTTTTGCTTCGTTGAGAGGGATTTCTTTTTCCCATTCATAGCGAGAGAATCCTTTTGCCGGTCCCTTTATCGTTAGATAACCTTTGTTGTCACGAATGCGCACACGTACTGTGCGCCCTCCAGCACTGAGAATGTATCCCTGCTGAATTCGGGTATTGCTATGTACCTGACTTTTAAAATCGCCTTTTACAAGGAATTTGCGTTCTATTTCTAATGGCATTTAATTGAATGCATATACAGAAGTGAGCATATAGATAAGCGCAAGGACTATCAGTCCTACCATTATCCACATAACAACATTCTTACCTTGCTTCTCTACTTTTTCTGCGTGTTTTTTACGTCTTGCATTTGCCTTGTTGCTCATAATGTAATATTTTTAAGTTAAACAGTTGTTTGGTTAATAGATTTATTCTGGAAATTCCATTAAATATGCTTTTATAAAACTGTCGATTTTTCCATTCATCACACTATCAACATCACTTGTCTGATGGTTGGTGCGATGGTCTTTCACCCTTCGGTCGTCGAACACATAACTGCGTATCTGACTGCCCCATTCTATTTTCTTCTTGCTTGCCTCAATCTTTGCCTTTGCTTCCTGGCGTTTTTTCATTTCGCGATCGTAGAGCTGTGATTTGAGCAGTCGCATGGCATTGTTACGGTTTTCAAGTTGTTTACGGCTTTCTGTATTCTCGATGAGTATTTCTTCCTCCTCACCTGTGTCAGGGTCAACATACTGATAGCGCAGACGCACACCAGTTTCCACCTTATTCACGTTCTGTCCACCAGCACCACCGCTGCGGAACAAATCCCATGACACCCTTGCAGGATCGACATAAATCTCTATTGTATCATCAACAAGAGGAGTTACGAATACGCTGGCAAAACTTGTCATACGCTTGCCTTGAGCATTGAATGGTGACACACGTACAAGACGATGCACACCATTTTCACTCTTCAGATAGCCGTATGCATATTCACCTTCTATTTCCATGGTTACAGTCTTTATGCCAGCCTCATCACCATCTTGAAGATTACTGATTGTGCATTTGTAATTATTTGCTTCAGCCCAGCGCATATACATTCGCATAAGCATCTGCGCCCAATCCTGACTTTCAGTACCACCTGCACCACTATTTATTTTCAGCACACAGTCCATCGGGTCTTCTTCCTGGCGGAGCATGTTTTTCAGTTCAATAGCTTCAAGGCAGGCAACAACCTTTTGATAGTCATCATCTATTTCCTGTTCTTCAATCAATCCGTCTTTATGAAAATCAAATGCCAGTTGCAGTTCCTCAGCCAAAGTGTGTACCTCATTATATCCGTCAATCCATTTTTTGATTGAGCGCACCTTCTTCATCTGCTCCTCAGCAGCCTTGGCATCTTCCCAGAAAAGAGGGTCTTGAGTACGAAGATTTTCTTCTTCATACTCCATCTTCTTAGCATCAATATTCAAATATCTGTTAAGTGCTTCTGTACGTTCAAGTACGTCTTTCAACTGATCGCTTGTAATCATAGAATATGGTTGAGGGTTGTGGATTATCGGTTGTGGGTTATCGGTTGTGGGTTATTGACCAAAAACCTAAAACCTATAGAGAAATTGTATATAGGTACACGACTGCTGCAGGAAATGCCATTAGTGCTGAGTCGAAACGGTCGAGTATGCCACCATGTCCTGGTAGAATATTACCGCTGTCTTTTATTCCGAGCGTACGTTTGAAGAGAGATTCCACAAGGTCGCCAAAAGTGCCAAACACTACGACAACTAGACCTAACCCAATCCATTGCGGAATACTGAGCATATTACTTATCTCGGTATGTTTACCGAGCACCATTCCTATTATAATTGCAGCAATGACAACCAATACTGCGCCTCCTATGCTTCCTTCCCAACTTTTCTTTGGTGAGATACGTGGAAACAGTTTGTGCTTACCAAAAAGTGAACCGCAACAATATGCACCCGTATCGTTAAGCCATAGAAAAATAAAAATACTCAATGGGATTATGCAGGAGAAAACAGGTCCATCGTCTGTTGCTGTGAATGCCAGAATATTCAATGTTGCAATCGGCAGAGCAATCCACATCTGTGAAAACATGGTGTATGCCCATGTGGTGACGGGTTGTGCATTCTTAGCATACAATTCTGCAATAAGCAGATAAATCACAGTAATCAGATAAGGGATAAAAACTGTAGTTGGTGTGAGTTCACTGCAAAATCCTGCGACAGCAAGAAAAAAATACATACCAGCCACAGTACTGATAAAACGGTTTACATTCACATTACAATCATGTTCGTTCACCAATCCCGTATATTCCCATATTGCCAAACCTGTCACAATTGCAAACAATAAAATCATTGCAACAGCATTTAGAAATGAGCAGAGTATGGCTGCTATATATATTATTCCCGTTATGCTTCTGATAATCAAATTTTTCATTTTTATGTATATTATTCAACTTTCGCATGTACTCAAGTTGATGGTTATAGGTTATGGGTTGTAGGTTTTCGGTTGAAATTGCAAATGGTTGTCGGTTGTGGGTTATTAACCAAAAACCTAAAACCAAAAACTTAAAACCGTTTTATTTATCGTTTTCTTCATCATCATTTTTGAGGATTTCCTCTGTTCGTGAAGCAAATGGGCGTTTGCCAAAAATGCGCTCAGCATCCTCTGCAAAGATTACTTCTCTGTCTATCAGTACCTGTGCCAATTCATTGTGCCCGTCCTTATGTTCAATAAGCATTTTCTTGGCTCTATCATACTGTTCTGCTATCATAGACTTTACTTCCTGGTCGATGAGTTCGGCTGTAGCGTCTGAATAAGGCTTTTGGAATGCGTATTCTTGATTGTTATAATAGCATAAATTAGGCAGTTTTTCACTCATGCCTGCATACGCAACCATTGCGTAAACCTGTTTTGTTGCACGCTCAAGGTCGTTCATCGCTCCAGTGGAAATATGTCCCATAAAGAGTTCTTCGGCAGCACGACCGCCCAACAGCGAACAGACTTCATCCAGCATCTGCTCTTTGGTTGTAATCTGCCGTTCTTCTGGCAGATACCATGCAGCACCGAGTGCATTTCCGCGAGGAACAATCGTCACCTTGATAAGAGGATCGGCATATTCAAGGAACCATGACAATGTGGCATGTCCTGCCTCATGAAGGGCAATTGCTCGCTTTTCGTCAGCGGTCATAACCTTAGTCTTCTTCTCTAAACCACCGATAATACGGTCAACAGCATCTAAGAAATCCTGTTTTGTTACCGTCTTCTTGTCATGTCGTGCTGCTATTAGGGCAGCCTCATTGCAGACATTGGCAATGTCAGCACCAGAGAAACCTGGAGTCTGGCGTGCCAACAAATCAATATCTACTGATGGGTCTATCTTAATAGGTTTCAGATGCACTTGGAACACTTCTTTTCTCTCGTTCAAATCTGGCAAGTCAACATGTATCTGACGGTCAAAACGTCCAGCACGCAGTAATGCTTTATCGAGCATGTCGGCACGGTTTGTGGCTGCCAGTATTATCACTCCGCTGTTTGTGCCAAATCCGTCCATTTCGGTCAACAACTGGTTGAGTGTGTTTTCTCTTTCATCATTACCACCCATAGATGGATTTTTGCTGCGGGCACGACCAATGGCATCTATCTCGTCGATAAAAATAATGCATGGTGATTTTTCTTTAGCCTGATGGAAAAGGTCACGCACTCTTGAAGCACCAACACCGACAAACATTTCAACAAAGTCCGAACCACTCATTGAGAAGAATGGAACGTCGGCTTCACCTGCTACAGCTTTTGCCATAAGTGTCTTACCTGTTCCTGGAGGACCTACCAACAATGCTCCCTTTGGAATCTTACCACCAAGATCGGTGTATTTCTTAGGATTTTTCAGAAAGTCAACAATCTCTTGCACTTCCTGTTTGGCTTCAGCCTGTCCTGCAACATCCTTGAATGTTACTTTGGCATTGTTGCTCTTGTCGTACATCTTTGCTTTGCTTTTACCGACAGAGAACACACCGCCTCCCCCACCACTAAACCTACGCATCAGGAATATCCAGATGGCAAAAAATAGTAATATCGGTCCAATACCAACGAAAATATCCCAAAGCAAACTGTTCTTGGAACTTTCATAACTTATTTTTCCATTGAACACACCTTTTTTTGTTGCATTATT
Organism: Prevotella sp.; assembly: GCA_045597685.1. Taxonomy (GTDB): domain Bacteria; phylum Bacteroidota; class Bacteroidia; order Bacteroidales; family Bacteroidaceae; genus Prevotella. The sequence continues at coordinate 3,783 of JAZLKO010000014.1, read as the reverse complement.
GAGGAAGGTTTCCACTTTATCAGCACTACCAAACTCAACGCTGACAAATGGGTCGGGACCTATTTGTTTTGCACTTTGTTTGAATATGTCGCGCACATTTTCGGATTTCACATACATTTTTAGCTTTTTGTCATCATTGTTTATTACAACCTTTGACGCATAGCCTTTATCTACATATGTTTTAAAGTCCGAATAGTCCGCAGTTTTTTGTTTACCTTTGCCGCCTTGGCTCTCACTATTGAACCATAATCCGATAAGCACAGCCACAATTATGGCATAAATCCAACTGAGGCTGAATTTCGGTCCACGGTTTTTGTCACCATTTTGTAAATTATTGTTTTTATTATCCATTATCGTTTGTGGTTTAGTTATCAGTCTTCATCTTTTATTCTCTTTATTTTTGCATCCTCCCAAAGATGTTCCAAATCATAATATTCCCGCACTTCTGGCAGAAAAATATGCACAATCACGTCGGTGTAGTCCATTGCCACCCATTGTGCATGTTCCAACCCTATAACGTGGACGGGTTTTTCACCAACAGCACGTGCAAAATCACCCACCGATTCAGCAATAGCTTCAACCTGCTGAGGCGAACCTCCCTGGCATATTATGAAATAATTGCAAATGGCACCTTCAATTTTTCGCATGTCAACAATTGCTATTCCAGTACCTTTTTTTTCCTGGATTCCTTTCGTTATAGTTTCTACTATGTTTACTTTTTTGCTCATTCAAATATTATTTTATGTTGCAAAGATAATAAAAAGGTTGGTGGTTGATAGTTGATGGTTGATGGTTTTATGATTTTTTAATGTTTCATTCATTTGTTAAGTGTAATTATTGTTAAAAAAACATAAAACTCTAACCTCTAATCTCTACCCTCTATCCTTTTTTATTACCTTTGCAGCCGCAATCAAAAAACGATGGGGTATGGTGTAATGGTAACACTACAGATTCTGGTCCTGTCATTCCTGGTTCGAGCCCGGGTACCCCAACAGAAAACTAGCCTCAGATGAGGCTTTTTTTATGTTGCACACTTATTCTAAAATAGCTCTAAAATCATTCCAATATAATTCATAAAACCCACCTTAAATAAAAAAGGATGAGTAATAAACTATTTGTATTTCACTTGATAACTGCTGTGTTTTGTACTTTCACCACAACAATAGTACATGCTCAGGATTCAACCCATGTTGTACGTTTAGACGAAGTCGAAGTAGTATCTTCCATGAAGGAAATCGGCACAATGAAGCAGCAACCTGCTTCGGTGACTTTGATTGAACAACAGGATATGGAAAACCATCATATCACTTCCTTAAAGGACATGGGAACCAGTATTCCTAATTTTTACATGCCCGATTATGGTAGCCAACTAACAAGCGCAATATACATAAGAGGTATCGGCTCCAGAATCAATAATCCGTCTGTTGGGCTTTATGTTGATGATATTCCATACGCTGATAAGAGTGCTTTCGATTTCAAATTCTATGATATCGACAGAATAGATGTTATGCGCGGTCCGCAAGGAACACTATATGGCAGAAACACCATGGCTGGATTGGTAAAGATTTATACAAAGTGTCCTCTTTCATATCAGGGTACAGACATAAAACTCGGATATGCCACACGTGAGCAGCACCGCAGCATTTCAGTTTCGCACTATCATAAACTAAATAATAAATTTGCTTTTTCAATAGGAGGCCATTACGAAGGTAGTGATGGCTTTTTCCGCAATGATATTACTGATAAAAAAGTTGATTATCTCCAAGCTGGCGGTGGCAGAATAAGAGCCGTTTGGCTACCTTCAACAAAACTGAAATTGGACTTTTCAGCAAGTTACGACTATAGCGATGAAGGTGCTTATCCTTATTATTTAAAGCAACAGATCATTGGTGAAGAATCATCGGAATACGTTGATTTAATCGGTAAAATTTCAAATAATCGTGAGCATAATTATCGCAGGGGCTTGTTTAATTCTGGTATAAATCTAAAATATCAGTTCGGCAAGTTTGTGCTTAATTCCATTACTGGCTATCAGAACCTTAACGACCGCATGTTTCTTGACCAGGATTTCATCTTGCCCGATATATTCACTCTCGAACAAAAACAAAAGATAAATACCGTTTCGCAAGAATTTATACTTAAAGGCAAAATCCGCATTGGTAAAAAATTCTTATGGAATCCGATGTTTGGTTTATATGGCATGTACCAGTCGCTCAACACTAATGCTCCAGTAACTTTCAAGTATGAAGGCATCACCTCTTTAATTGAAGACAAACTGAACAGCATCTTTTCTGGTGTTAGAGAACAAAATCCCAAAATGCCACGTATGGGCATGATGATTGACAATCAGGAATTAGGCATTTCTGGCGAAATGAAAACTCCTGTCTGGAATGTTGCAGCCTTTCATCGCAACATCATTAATTTAGGCGATTTTGAATTCAGCTTTGGCACACGAATACAGAGAGAGTTCCTCAAGCTCAACTATTCCGCTACCACTGGCATTGACTACACTTTCGCCCTGCAAGATTTTGGGATAAAATACCCATTGGAAACTAATTTGGCATTTTTAGGAGAACTGAAAGATGTCTATACAGACATTCTGCCAAGATTCTATCTGAAATATAAGTTCAAGGATAGTTTTGCTTATGCCACAGTCTCACGTGGCAGTCGTAGTGGAGGTTACAATATTCAGATGTTTTCCGACTTTGTTCAAAGTGAAATGAGAAATCAGATGATCGACCAAATCAATGATGCAAGCAAGGGTATGATGGGCAGGTTTGTTGACATCGACAAAATGAAAACACCAATAAATATTAATAATGTAATCTATAAGCCTGAATACTCATGGAACTATGAATTAGGGCTGAAACTTCAGCCGCTATCGCTCAATTTCTCTTTATTCTATATCGACACTCGCGACCAGCAACTGTCACGTTTTGCTGAAAGCGGATTGGGAAGAATGATGGTCAATGCAGGCAAGAGCCGTAGTTTCGGATTGGAAACAAGTTTTCAGCTTAGAAAAATCTTCAAACTTGCCTATGGATATACAAATGCCAAATTCAAGGAATACGATGATGGGGAAAACGACTACAACGGCAATTACGTGCCGTTTGTCCCAATGCACACTATCAATGCAGCAATAGAAATACCAGTCAATCTGGGCAAATACAAGACCTTTGCAAATATTGAGCAATTTGCTTTCGGCATAGATTACAATGCTGCTGGCAGAATATATTGGACCGAAAGCAACAACACTTATCAGGATTTCTATTCCACACTCGGTGCTCACATACGGTTTGATTTCAAACCGATAACTATTACCCTATGGGGCAGAAATATCACCAATACTGGTTACGATAGTTTCTATTTTGAAAGCATGGACAGAGGATTTGCTCAGCGCGGCAAACCATCACAATTCGGCATAGACCTCCACCTGCATATCAACTATAGGTAAACAATTTAAGTTTCGCAAGCTTTCAGTTCGCTAAACTTGAAGGTTTTAGGTTGTCGGTTTTTGGTTATAGGTTTATGGCACTTGACGGTTTTAGGCTGCTGAATATTTAGCCATAGTTGCACATCAACCAAAAACCTACAACCAACAACCCGCAACCAATGCAAGTTGAGCTTGCGAAACTTGAGTTATGAGTCTACTTTAAAAAGTCGGACAGTTTATTGTTAATATTTGTTTATCACTCTCAAATAGTAGTCTGATTATTTGTTTATCTGGAATAAAAGTTGTATATTTGCAGGGTAAATCAAACAGTTAGATATGTTTCGTAAAAC